>NZ_VTOZ01000008.1:0-112655 GCF_008271345.1 Pseudoselenomonas caprae | reverse complement strand
CTATTATATCATATTCCGATTTTCTTCATCAAAAATACGGCAGAGAATCCTGCGTTTCCTCTTGGATTCTCTGCCGTAATCCTTTTTTCCTGCTTATGCTCTGATTTCCGTCCCGTCCTTGAAGGTCACCCGGATATCGTCTTTGCTGTACACTGTGATGAAATCCACCAGGCTGCCCCACAGCCGGGCATCGAACTCCTTAATGAGATCCTGATTCCTAAGCTCCTTGATGAAGCTGTCCATCTGACGGCTCCGGGCCTTGCGATACTGGATGGCTTCACAGGTCTTGTCGTACTGCGTCTTCGCTGCTTCATACCGACTGACCAGTTC
Source organism: Pseudoselenomonas caprae (assembly GCF_008271345.1). NCBI lineage: Bacteria > Bacillati > Bacillota > Negativicutes > Selenomonadales > Selenomonadaceae > Pseudoselenomonas > Pseudoselenomonas caprae. Next base: position 112,325 of record NZ_VTOZ01000008.1, on the reverse strand, counting down.
GTTGTAGTTCCGGTCATAATCATCCTGGTTCTGCGCGACCCTGGCGTTCTCGGCTATGAGCTGCTGTATCTTGTCGGCCAGCAGGTTCAAATCTGTGCTTATCCTGTCCCGCTCCTCTTCCAAGTCTTCTGTGTCAGTGAGCCGTTCCTTCAGCAGTGTGATGCTGTCAAGTACGTCCGCTTTGTTTTCGATGAGCTGATTGACGGCCCGGACGAAGGCTTCCTTGATATCATCCTCTGTCAGATGTGGTGTCTTGCAATGGCTCTTGAACTTATCGTTGCATCGGTAGATGGTTCTGCGGTACTTGTCGGTCGAATGCCAGACCTTGGCCCCGTACCAGCCTCCGCACTGGCCGCACTTGATTTTGCTGGAGAAGATGGATACGCCGCTGTAACGTCCCCTGCCTTCACGCCGCCGCTTGATTTCTTCCTGTACCCAGTCGAAGACCTGCGGGCTGATGATGGCTTCGTGGTTATTTTCCACATAGTACTGCGGCACTTCCCCTTCATTCGCTTTCGTTTCTTTGGTCAGGAAGTTGACGGTGAACCGCTTCTGCAGCAGGGCATCGCCCTTGTATTTCTCATTTGTCAGGATGCTCTCTACCGTCCCCGGATACCAGCGTTTCTTTCTTGCCGGAGTTTCCAGCCCTCTGGAAGTCAGCTCCCTGGCAATGGAGTGGAAGGTATACCCGTCCAGGAACAAGCGGTAAATCAGTTTCACCGTCTTGGCCTGTTCCCGGTTGACGACCAGATTCCCGTCCGGTCCCCGGTCATAGCCAAGGAAATGGCCGAACGGCACACACACCTTCCCGTCAGCGAATCGCTTAACATTCTTCATAAAATCCATCAATGACAAATCCAGCTCTAAAACAAAGGTTAAAAATATCTTGTATGGAACGATGATAATAAATCTGCTCTTTCGGTTGCCCTTCAATCGCTATATCATAGTAACTGTGCGGTGTCATATATTTTTCAGTCAACGTGACAAAACAAGGGTGTTGCGTTGCAAAGACAAAAATTCCGCTTTCCTGCAACAGTTCATAAACAGCCATAAGAAGTGGTTCAATATCCGTAATATCCATAATTGCCATATTAGAAACTGCTTTCGTAAAGGCTCGATTTCTTTTTAATTCTAATATACTTTTTCTATCGGTCGCATCCGCCACACAAAATTCAATTTGTTTTGCATATTGTGATTGCCGTCTTTTAGCCAATTCTATCATTTTTTTGCTGTAATCAAAAGCGACAACCGAAGCGCCTCTTTGTGCAAGATACGAAGAATAATTTCCATTGCCACACGCAATATCCAAAATGTAATCCGCAGGATTAGGAGATAGAAGTTCCGTTACTTTGGGACGCACTACCTCTCTGTGAAATTCATTAGATTCGTCACCCATTGCATTATCCCAAAATTGTGCGTTCTCCTCCCAGATTTTTTTACTTTCCTCTGTTCCCATGTTCTCTCCCACTCCCCAAATTTGCTTTTTTGCTTCCATTAAATCTTCCTTACTATATTCCATTGTTACCCTCCATAACTTCTGATTGTTGCCGTCTTGACGATTATGTATCTTTACATTACCTTCTGAAACATATGGCGCACCTTGTCCAGGCGGCTGTTTGGACGGCGGGGCTGGATGACCGGCTGACCGACAGCGGCCTGATATCCTTTCAGCTCTGTAAGGCATACGCTCCGCCCGTTGGTGTAAAAGGCCAGATCAGTACGGTATGCCTGTATACAGCGGGCGGGAATCTCGCCAGTAAAGACAACTTCATCCTTTTTTACCTGGGCCGTTTCGATGGTGGCACAGTATTTCGGTGCATCATGATAAGCCCTGGAAAGGTATTCCTGGGGCGCATAGAGGATGAAGGAGAGATAAGGTTCCAGCAGCTGCGTCCCCGATTCCTTCAATGCCTGTTCCAATACAATCGGGGCCAATGAGCGGAAGTCCGCCGGCGTGCTGACCGGACTGTAATAAAGCCCGTATTCAAAGCAAATCTTACAGTCCGTTACGTTCCAGCCGAACAAGCCCTGCTCCAGCCCGTAACGGATACCATCCCTGACAGCGTTTTGAAAACTCTGGTTCAAGTATCCCAGCGAAACCCGGCTCTCGTATTGTACACCGGAGCCAAGCGAGAGTGGTGTAACAGACAGTCCTATGGATGCCCAAAACGGGTTGGGCGGCACCTCGATATGGATGGTGTGGCTGGCTGCTTTGAGCGGCCGCTCCATATAAATGACGGAGGGTTCCTTTACCACTGTTTCAAGCTTGTATTTTTCCGACAGCAAAGCGGAAACAACCTCCAACTGCACCCGGCCCAAAAAAGAAAGAATGATCTCATGGGTGATGGAATCCACTTCGCAACGCAAAAGCGGGTCAGTATCCGCAAGTTGCGTAAGAGCGTCCAGCAGCCGTTCTCTTTGCGCTGCCGTTTTCGGCGCAATCGTCGTCCGCAGCATGGGGAGGGGGTCCTCGCGCCACCTTTTACGAGGGAGCCGGGTTTGGTCCCCTAATACATCGTTTAACCTCACGCTGTCGCTGGGAAGGATAACAATTTCACCCTGATAAGCGGTGTCTGTCCGAACAATTTCCCCTTTGGATGGAATACGCATCTCTGTGATTTTCAGCTTTTCTCTCCCGGCCAGGGCCACCGTATCCCGCAGGCGCAGCGTTCCGCTGTATAACCGTAGATAGACACGCCGCTGGCCGCAATCGGTGTACTCAACCTTGAAAACGCTGCCGCATAGGGCGGCGCCCCCCTGTTCCCCAATCGGTTGGAACAGCCCTGTCACCGCATCCATCAACGGTTGAATGCCAAGGCCATTTTTGGCGCTGCCATGATAGACTGGGAACAGGGAGGCGTCTTGAACCCGCTGCTGTTCCTCCCGCGCAAGTTTTTCCCGGCTGATTGGTTCTCCTGCGATATACTTTTCCAATAATTCATCGTTATTTTCGATGACCGCATCCCATGCTTCTATGTCGGTATTTTCCTCCAGGACTATTTCCGGGGACAGCGACACCGTCTGCTTGATGATAATATCGGCGGAGAGCTTATCCCGAACAGACTGAACCACGCTCTGCAAATCAACGCCAGCCTGGTCGATCTTGTTGATAAAGATAACGGTGGGAATGTTCATTTTCCGCAGGGCATGGAACAGAATACGGGTCTGGGCCTGCACGCCATCTTTAGCGGAGATCACCAAGATGGCCCCATCTAAAACAGCCAAAGAGCGGTACACCTCCGCCAAAAAATCCATGTGGCCGGGCGTATCCACAATGTTAACTTTACATCTGTGCCACTGGAAGGAAGTGACTGCCGCTTGAATGGTAATCCCACGCTGCCGCTCCAAAAACATGGTGTCCGTCCTCGTTGTCCCTTTTTCGACGCTCCCCGGTTCTGAAATGGCTCCGCTGGCATATAGCAGGCTCTCCGTCAAGGTCGTCTTTCCAGCGTCTACATGGGCAAGAATTCCAATATTGATTATTTTCATGTGATTGTCCTCCCTTTACAGCCCCAAAGGGCATAAAAATCCCCAGCAGTAAAATACTTTTACCACTGGGGATTATAAGTTGCGGACATACACATATACAGCATACACCTGTTTGTGATTGCTGTTTTTGGGGATATGTCAAAATTGATAAGGCAAAAGTATTCTTAAATTGGGTACAAAAAACTAAGCCCCTACAAAAGGAGCTATCATAATCCTTTGTTCCCACTATTTGATTATAGTTTTATTTAAGAATACCTTGCCGCATATTTTTTACTCCTTTTCTGGATTAAATCATTGTATCACATCAGTTTTAGGAAAGCAAGTACCTAAAAGAAATTTTTCTTCCCCTTATATGTAACAATCATACCGGCTTCCTAGCGTTCAGAATGTTTTCTGCTGTCTGCTGTGGTGTTTGGTTGGAATTGTCCAACCAAAAGCCGATCCGTGGTGTTGTCTGCATTTTACTAAATACAAATTCAATGTATACAGAAAGATATAAGGAGTGGGAGGGATTCCGCCGTAGTTGGCATTGTAGGAAAATCCAAAAGTTTAGATTTTCCCACAATGCTTATCTTTTGGTCTTTGGTTCGGAATAGTGTAGTGCTGGCGGTCTATCTCTTGTTTTCGGTTGCTTGCTTCCTTACCGTACATGAGCATTCGCGGCGGGCATGAATGCGCATGTGCCCAAACCCTTCAGCAACGAGAAGCTCTATGCGGCCATCTGCGAGGTGCTGAAACGCTGACGAAACTATGCCAAAAAGTGCGTTAAGCCCTTTGTTTATGCGGCTTAACGCATATCTGAAAAAAATCTGTAAAAAAGTGTTTCTTTTTGCGGAAAACCTATTGCCAAGGGCCGCAAAAAGGAATATAATCAAGTCACAAATCAAGGATGTTCACAAAAGAAATCCAGTTCATTTGCACTAATATTTTTATAGGTTTTACAGGAGGAACCCAAAATGAAGAGGGCGTTGGTCATTCTTATGGCTGTCGTGTTCGCTGGATTCACCAGCATGGATTGTGAGGCAGCTGCAAAAAACTACGAATTAGTCGAAACGGTGTATACGGTGGAGCAGGGCGATACATTAAATGGCATCGCTGAGACCTATATGGCGAAAAACGACTATGGCCCGCGTGAGATCCGTGAGTTCACCTCGGGAATCAAGGAGCTCAACGACTGGCTCCTGCAGCGCGATATCAAGGCTGGCGACGAGCTGCATATCAACTATTGGGTAAAGAAATAAAGGATAAAACAAATCCCTGGCACGGTTGGACGTGCCGGGGATTTTTCTCATATATAGTATTCGGTCCTGTCTTCGGGCTTCAGGGAGAACTCGGCAAATACGTGGTCGCGGATGCGCAGGAAGTCTGGGCTCGTGCGGTCGCGCTGGCCGTGTAGGTCCACGGGGATGATGGTCTTGATGCGGCCGGGATTCGGCGTCATGATGACGATGCGGTCGGCCAGGACCACGGCTTCGTCGATATCGTGGGTCACGAAGATGATGGTCTTATGCTGGCTGCGGTTGATGGCAGAAATCTCATCCTGCAGTTTCATGCGCGTCAGGGCATCGAGGGCTGCAAAGGGCTCGTCCATGAAGATGATTTCGGGGTCGACGGCTAAGGCCCGGGCGATGGCGACCCGCTGCTGCATGCCGCCGGAGAGTTCAGCCGGATGGCTTTGGGAAAACTCCTTGAGCCCGACGAGCTCGAGGTATTTCTGGGCGATTTCCTGACGCTTGGCCGCCGGCACAGACAGGCTCTCCAGGCCCAGCTCCACATTCTTTTCGACGGTGCGCCAGGGCAGCAGGCCGTAGTTTTGGAAGATCGTCACATGCTTGACCGATGGCTTCGTCACCGGGGTGCCGCCTATGGTGATGGAGCCTTCTGAAACCTTGTCAAAGCCTGCCAGGATGTTTAAGAGCGTGCTCTTGCCGCAGCCGGAGGGGCCCAGCAGGCAGATGAACTCGCCGCGGTCGATCTTGAGATTTACCTGGTCCAGGGCGCGGAATGCTTGCTTCTTTTTCTGATAGGTCCGCGATACGTTTTGGATGTCGATATAGCTCATGCGTTGCTCCTTTCCGGGATGCCCCAACGGCGGTAGATGCGTTTTTCCAGCCAAGTGATGCTGCTGTCCAGCAGGAGGCCCAGTACACCAATGGTGATGATGGCTGTCATCAGGAGGTCGGCCCGCAGGTTGTTGCGGGCATCGATGATAAGAAAGCCAAGGCCTGACTGTGTGCCGACCATTTCGCCGGCGACGAGGAATACCCAGGCGGTGCCGAGGGCCAGATGCAGCCCTGTGGCAATGCGGGGGAAGATGGCGGGAAAGATGATTTTCGTCAGGATTTGGGGCTGGCCGATACCAAAGTTCTGGGCAACCTTCAGGTAAACGGGCTCAATGCCTGCAACGGCGGCTACGGTTGAGAGCAGCACGGGGAAAAAGGCGGCGAGGAAAATAATGACGAGCGATGGCATATCGCCGATGCCAAAGACGAGCACGATGAAGGGCAGCCAGGCAACGGGGGATATGGGGCGCAGCACCTGGGCGATGGGATTGAGGAAGGCCCAGATGCTTTGATACCAGCCGAGGATCAGGCCCAGGGCCATGGCCAGCACCACTGAGGTGGTGTAGCCCAGCAGGAAACGGTAGAGGCTCGTGCCGATGTCCTTCAGCAATACGCCGTCGGCGAGGATTTCGGCAAAACCATGTACCGTTTGAGCGGGGGTGGGGAAGAGGGCTTCGTTCCAGCCGCCCAGCCAGGCGATGGACTGCCAGCTGATGAGTACCAGGAGCAGAGCTCCGCTGAGATGGATCGCAGGTTTCATAGAGTCACAGCCTTTCGGGATAACAGATTCATTCGTACAAACGGGAATCGACAAACTCTTCGTAGCCCGGCGCCTTGGTCAGCAGGTGGCTGGCCTCCATGCGGGTGATAAGCTCCTCATAGGAGGCGCGTGGGATGGAAAGGTTGTCGTAGGAAATCCATTGGAGGGAGAGGTCAAGGATCTTATCCTTGGCCTTGAGGTATTTCAGCGCAATGGTCTTCTGCGCTTCGGGATGCCCGGTAAGATAGCTGCCTGCTTGCTTGTACTGCTGGACAAACTGGCGGGCCAGCTCGTGGTTGGCCGCTAAGAAATCCCCATTGAAGACCAAAAGGCAGCAGATGCTGTCGGGCCAGAGCTCCTGCGCTGGGAGGAGTTCGTGGCCATTGCCAAGTACCACGGATTTAGCGCCAAAGGGCTCGGCCACGCAGTAGCCGGCAATCTGCTTCGTCGCAAGGGCAGCGGGCATCTCGGGCGGTGACATTTCGACGACGGTCAGATCGCTTTCGCTAAGGCCATTTTGGGCGAGCAGCTGGTCAAGTAGCAGTTTATGCGAGGACTGCTTGTGCGGGATGGCAAAGACCTTGCCCGCAAGGTCTGCGGGCTTTTCGATATCGTTGCTGACGATTATGGCATTGCCGTCGCGATGGCCAAGGGCGGCGGCCTTTACGTCAATGCCCTGTTCTTTGGCCTTGACGGCCAGCTCTGCCAGTACCGAGGCGCCGTCGACTTTGCCCGTGTTCAAGGCATCCATGAGCTCGGGCCAGGAGCCGTATTTTATGAGCTCGATTTTTATGGGGCCATCCGCCGTTTGCATTTCCTTAGCCGCAAATAAGGGGAGGGCATGCGTTATCGGCAGGTAAGCGATGCGGATGGTTTTAATGCCATCCTTTTCGGCCTGCGGTGCAGCAGGTGACTGGCCACAGCCAGCAGCCGCCAATAGTGTCAGCAGGATGGTCAGGATAAACAGGATTCGTTTCATAGGCAGTCTCCTTTCACTGGCTAGCTTAGTCCCAGCCAAGTTTTTGCCGCTGGGCTTCGATGTCAGCGACAATCTGCGCAGCTAGTGCTTTAGGGTCGGTATTGACATGCATGACGGCGCCAAGGGTGGCTTTCGTATCGTGCTTCAGGAAGCGTTCGACGTTGACAGAGCCCTGAACCGGCGGCTCTACGCAGTGATAGGAGTCAATGCCAAAGAGCCGGAAGGCCAGCGAGGCGTCAAGTCCTTTTTCGTTGGACCATTCGGGGCTGGCAAAGGCATAAGGCATGTCCTTGATATCCTTTTGGCTGGCAGATGCAATGCCGCCAAATACCGTCGAAGCGCGCGTGTTGTCGATGCATTCGCCCATATGCCAGACGGGCGGCAGTTCGTGGGCGGACAGAAACTCCTGCAGGGACTTGCCGGCTTTTGCGGCGCCAGCCTTGCTGCAGAAGCCGAGCTTTAAGAGCGGGAAGGACGCGCAGCCATTGGTGAAAATCAAGATGTTGTTCTTGAGCAATTCCTCGGCCACATCGACGGTGGCTCGTTCATAGACGACGCGGGGATTGCTGCAGCCGACCATGTTGACGATGCCGCGAATCGTTCCCGTCTCCAAGGCACGTGCGAGCGCATGATAGCCAGGGAATTGCTCGGCGATGTTTTCGGCCGTAAAGCCGACATCTGCAGTGACCTCGTAAGCGGGGATGAATACCGGCACATCCCGGCGGGTGGCAAAGCTTTCGATGGCGCGGCTGACAATTTTGCGGGCGAGCTTTTCGGTGTCGCCGATATTGGTGTGATGATGATCGTAGGCATAGTGCTCAGCACCTGGCAGCCGCGCGGAATCGCTGGTGGTCACCACCGTGGTCTTGAAGCATTTGGCAACGTCCATGATGGATGGGAAGACATCCTGCACATCGGCGACCCAGAGATCAAGGGCGCCGGTGCCGAGTACGAGCTCGGCACCGACCGCATTCGAAAGCGGGATGACGCCCTCGTAGCGGTACATCGCCGACAGGCAGGAGCAGCAGATGCCGTAGAACTGGATGCCTTTGGCGCCGTGCTTTTTGGCCAGCTCGATGAATTCCTGCGTGTGGCCGATGCGCACGATTTCGCTGACAAGCGTCGGCAGGTGGCCGTGGACGGCGATGTTGACATAGCCTTTTTTGAGAGCGCCGATGTTGACCTTGGAGGTGGCGCGATGGCCCGTGCCAAACATGGCATCGGTGCCGATGTTGGAGGCGACGACCCCTGTAAAGCAGAAGGCCAGGCCGCAGCGCAGGAACTGCTTCATGATGCTCTGCCAGTCGCCGTCGGTGCCGACGCCGGTGCGATGATAGGCATCAAAGACTTCGTTATAGGCGCTGATGGGCAGGATATCCAAATCCTGCCAGACTTTCTGCCGCTCGGCCGGGGCCAGGGCCTTGATGGTTTCATAGTCATCGGGCAGAGCCCGGGAGAGGTCCGCCAGCAGTACATCGGCGAGCTTGCCCGCCAGACGCTTGGCGCTTTGGCCACGCGTTTCGATGCCGAAAGCCTTGCAGACTGCGCGCATTTTCTTTTCGCCGAGCAAGGGAAGATTGAGCTTGCCTTCGGCAATGAATTTCAGTGATAAGAGAATCTCCCGGGCATGGACGCCATGCTGGGCCACGCCTGCGGCAGCGCTGCGCAAAAGATTGCGGGCGACGATGAGGTCGGCATCGGCACCACAGACGCCGCGCGGGCTTTTTGGCGTAATCTTACAAGGGCCCATGTTGCAGATCTTGCAGCAGACACCACCAAGGCCAAAGGAACACTGCGGCTTCTGCTGGTCAAAGCGGTCAAACACCGTATCGTGGCCGAGCTGCTCCAGGCGCAGCATCATCTCACGCACCGCAGGGTCCGGCGTCTGCTCCAGCACATCCTGCTTGGAGGCAAAGGTCTTGCGGTATTCGGCAACAGCCTTCATATAGTCGTTGATACCGCCATGTACATGGGGATGATTCGGGTCATGGTCATGCGTATGCCAGTCGGCATGTTCATGGACGGTATCGTACTCGTGCGGATGGTTGTGCGGATGGTTGTGCGGATGGTTGTGTGGATGCTGGTGATGATGATTCGTTGACATGTTGACCGCTCCTTTTGACATTTGACATTTGACGGTTGACAATAGATTATAACAAAAGTAAACATATAGAATAAGTATGAATAAAGGAATTGCTTTATATATTACTGTAAATATGTAAACTTGTCAACAAAACATACAAAAAATATTGGAAAACTAAATGCACTGACCAGCCAATGGGGGCAGGAAATCTGCTTAGTATGCAGAAGTAGTATCCCGTAAGGAAAAGGGGAGCCATTTTTCCATTCAAAGGAGGTCTTAGTATGACTGGTATTTCCTTGTTTGTCGTCTTTGCTTTGGCAATCGTCGTGATGATTGTGGCAATCTCGAAGTTCAACATCCATCCGTTCTTATCGTTGATGGGGACATCGTTATTGCTGGCAATCGTCGTGCAACTGCCGTTAGCGAAAATTCCAGGTATTATCGGCGCTGGTTTTTCAGGAACGTTTTCCAGTATCGGTATCGTAATCATCCTTGGTGCTTTGATTGGACTTATTTTGGAGCGAACCGGTGCAGCTATTCGCCTCGCGGATGTGGTGATTCGCTGCGTCGGGGAAAAGCATCCTGAACTTGCGATTATGTTGATGGGTTGGATTGTATCGATTCCGGTATTCTGTGATAGTGGCTTTGTTATCCTGAATCCAATTCGGAAGGCGCTCTGCAAGAAGTTGCAGCAGGTATCGCCAGTAGCTATGGCAGTAGCCCTGTCAAGCGGCCTTTATGTGGCGCATGTCTTTATTCCGCCGACGCCGGGACCAATTGCGGCAGCAGGTTCTTTGGGACTGGCTGATAATCTGGCTGCGGTTATCCTGATGGGCGTTGTCGTGTCGATTCCGGCCTTGCTCGCTGGCTATGTTTTTGTCCGCTATATCAGCGGTCAGAATATCCCGTCTGCAGAAAGTGATACAGAACAGGGGGCAGAGGAGACTGCCAAGAGCTATGATGAACTCGTGGCAGAATATGGAAAACTTCCTGGGGCTTGGGCCTCGTTTGCGCCGATTGTCATGCCAATCGTATTCATGGCGTTGGGATCGCTGGTTAGTATGATGAAATTGGCAGGGCCAATAGCGGAGCTTTTGAAGTTCCTCGGTACGCCAATCATTGCGCTCGCGATTGGTGTTCTCTTTGCTGTTTTGCTGCTCAGCTCCACGCAAAAGCTTGGCCAGTTCCGTGCCATTACCGAGGAGGCACTGAAGACAGTAGGTCCGATCCTTTTCATAACGGCAGCTGGCGGTGTACTGGGGAAAGTCATTACGGCAGCAGGCTTTGTGGAATTCATGAAAGAAAATGCAGCTTTCCTGGCTACGGTAGGGATTTTCTTCCCGTTCATCATTTCGGCAATCCTCAAGACAGCACAGGGCTCGTCGACGGTGGCCATCACTACTACGGCGGGAATCCTCGGTATGTTTTCGGATTCGGCCTCGATGATGTCTGCGTTGGGGCTTAACACGGAAATGGCAGCCCTGCTGACAGTCATGGCAATTGGTGCTGGTGCGATGACTGTATCGCATGCAAATGACAGTTATTTCTGGGTAGTCACGAATTTCAGCGGGATGGAGCCGCAGGCTGGCTATCGCACGCAGACGATGATGACGCTGGTGGTTGGAGTCGTTTCGATGCTTGCCATTTGGCTGTTGTCGCTTATTTTGCTTGGATAAGGAGATTATTTGATGGAACATATTGTCATTGCCATTGATTCGTTCAAGGGGAGCCTGTCGTCGCTGGCGGCCGGGCAGGTGGCCAGCGATGCGGTGCGGGCGGTCTTTCCGCAGGCGCGGGTGGAGATATTCCCGCTGGCTGATGGCGGCGAGGGAACGGTGGATACGCTGGTCGAGGGTCTGCAGGGGCAGATCGTGCCCGCTGTGGTGACAGGGCCGCTGAAATCACCGGTTAGGAGCCGCTATGGGGTCGTAGCGGAAAGAAAGCTTGCCGTCATTGAGATGGCTGATGCCGCAGGCCTGCCGATGGTGCCGGTGGAAAAGCGCAATCCCCTGCAGACGACGACCTACGGGCTCGGCGAGCTTATCCTGCAGGCAATCGATGCAGGCTGCCGGGAGTTCATCATCGGGATTGGCGGCAGTGCGACCAATGATTGCGGATTGGGGATGCTTACGGCATTAGGCTGGAAATTCCTCAAGGGTGATGGCACAGCTGCCGGTATCTGCGGCGGTAATCTATCGGAGGTGGCAGCTATCGACGGGAGCCAGGCCGATGTGCGGCTTAAAGAATGCCGGTTCCGCATCGCCTGTGATGTGACCAATCCGCTTTATGGCCCTAATGGCTGCTCGGCGATATTTGGCCCGCAGAAGGGGGCGACGCCCGAGATTGTCAAGGCGATGGATGAGTCCATCCATCGCTTTGCCGACTTGGCCGAAAAAGAGCTGGGGAACGTGGGGGCGGCGGTGCCAGGTGCTGGAGCCGCTGGTGGCTTGGGCTTTGCTTTCCGGACATTCTTAGGCGGCGAGCTCACGCCGGGGACGGAACTCTGCCTCGAAGCTATCGGCATCCGCCAGGCCCTGGAAAAAGCCGACCTGCTGGTTACCGGCGAGGGCCGCATGGACCGGCAGACAGCGATGGGCAAGGGGCCCGCAGGCGTCGCTCAATTGGCGCACAGGCTGAATCCGAAGATAAAGACGGTGGCCGTTTGCGGCTGTGCCCTTCCCGATGCCGAGCTCGTCAACCAGCATGGCATCGACGCCTATTTTCCCATCCTGCACATGCCCATGACGGCAGAGGAGGCCATGGAAGAAAAAAATACCCGTCTGAACCTCAAGCAGACGGTGATGCAGATCCTGCGGCTGCTGAAATGAAAAATGACATCTGACCAGTCAAAGCTAGACAGGTCAGATGTCATGGGGACAAATAGCAAAAACAAATAGTAAAAAAGAGACCTGCAAACAAGTCCCAGGGAACTTGTCTGCAGGTCTCTGCGCGTTTTGATTAAGCGGCCCGCAACAAATTATTTGTTGATGAGCGCAAGGATTTCCGGTGCACGGCCGTCGGAACCGAGAACCTCTTTGATCTTGTGCTCAACGAGCTCTTTGATGTAGGAGCGGCCATCAGCAACGTACTGACGCGGATCGAAGTGCTCCGGATGAGCCATGAAGTGCTCGCGGATACCAGCCGTGAGAGCCAGACGCAGGTCGGAGTCGATGTTGATTTTGCAAACTGCGGATTTAGCAGCCTTGCGGAGCTGATCCTCAGGAATACCAACAGCATCGTCGAGTTTGCCGCCGTTGTCGTTGATGATTTTGACGTACTTCGGAATAACGGAAGAAGCACCATGGAGAACGATCGGGAACTCAGGAATCTTCTTCTCGATTTCAGCCAGGATGTCGAAACGGAGCTCAGGCGGTACGAGAACGCCATCAGCATTGCGCGTGCACTGCTCCGGTTTGAATTTGAATGCGCCATGGGACGTACCGATAGCGATTGCGAGGGAGTCAACGCCAGTCTCTTTGACGAATTCCTCAACCTCTTCCGGCTGCGTGTAAGCTGCCTCGTGAGCAGCAACCTTTACATCATCCTCGATACCAGCAAGTTTGCCGAGCTCAGCCTCAACGCAAACGCCATGCTCATGAGCGTAAGCAACAACTTCCTGCGTGCGTTTGATGTTCTCTTTGAAATCATAGTGAGAACCATCGAACATGACAGACGTGAAACCGTCATCGATGCAAGCTTTGCAAGTCTCGAAGTCTGCGCCGTGGTCGAGGTGCAGAGCAACAGGGATATCGTTGACCTCCAGAGCAGCCTCAACGAGGTGACGGAGATACGGGCCCTTTGCATATTTACGAGCGCCAGCGGAAGCCTGAAGGATAACCGGGGAATTCAGCTCAGCAGCTGCTTCCGTGATACCCTGAACGATTTCCATGTTGTTGACGTTGAAAGCACCGATAGCGTAGCCGCCCTCATAAGCTTTCTTGAACATTTCTTTAGTACCGACTAATGGCATTTTTCATTACCCCCTAAGTAATTTGTTCATGAAATGAACTTGAACTAGACTCATTATATCATAGAAAAGAGTTATGGTGTATAGTCCGCTGGTAAATTTTTGAAAATTCTTCAAAACTGATACGAAGCAATAGCAACCCTTAGATATTGCTTATAAAGTCGAAACAATCCGTTGCATGTCGGCAGGCAGCGGCGCCTCAAGGGAGATGGCCTGGCCGGTCATCGGATGCGTAAAGCTCAGCCGGCAGGCATGCAGGGCCTGCCGGTCTATGCGTTCGCGCGTGCCGCCGTAGAGATCGTCGCCGAGGAGCGGATGGCCGAGGTGGGCCATATGGACACGGATCTGGTGCGTGCGGCCGGTTTCAAGCGTCAGATGCACGAGGGAAAGCTCGTGATTGGTGCGGATGGTTTCGTAATGGGTGCGGGCGGACTGCCCGTCGGGCGCAACCTTGCGCAGGATGATGCTGGGCAGGGCGCGGGCAATCGAGGCGTCGACCGTACCTGCTGGCGGCGTGAGCTCGCCGGGGATCAGCGCCAGGTATTCGCGGTGGAAGGTCTTGACGCCCTTGGGGGAGAGCTTGTACTGGATCTGCGGCTGCTTGGCAATCAGCACGAGGCCGCTCGTCTCGCGGTCGAGACGGTGGACGGGATGATAGGCATGGGCTTCGCCCTGCTGCTCATAATGGAAGAGAACGGCGTTGGCAAGGGTGCCGTGTGCTTCCTGCGTCGTCGGGTGGACGAGCTGGCCGGCGGGCTTGTTGATGACGAGCAGCCAGTCGTCTTCGTAGCGGATGTCCAGCGGCAGGTCTTCGGCCGTGATATTGCTGGGCCGAAGGATGTCGTAGGTCACGATGTCGCCGGTCTTGAGCTCTGTGCGCGCCGCATTGACGAGCTCACCATTGACGCGGAAGGTGCCCGAGTGCTTGATGCGCTTCCAAATGGTATTGGATATGCCTTGGTTTTGCGCTAAAAAAGCTCTGGCGGGCATAGACGCCAGAGCTTCGGGAAGCGCCACTTCGATGCGTGGCATATTCTTAGCTGAGCTTTTCGCCGCGCATCGAGGCGATGAGGCGGAAAGCGATGGACAGGATGATGGCTACGACCGTTGCCAGGCTCATGCCCTTGAGCGCTATCGTGCCGATCGTGATGCTGGCCGTCGAGACGCCCAGGCCCAGGACGATGGAGGTCAGCATGAGGTTGATGGGCTTGTTGTAGTCGATCTTGCTCTCGACGAGCACGCGGATACCCGAAGCGGCAATGACGCCGAACAACAGCATCGATACACCGCCCATGACCGGCGTCGGGATGCTCTGGATGATGGCAGCCAGCTTGCCGAAGCAGGAGAGGACGATGGCGAAGACTGCGGCGCCGCCGATGACCCAGGTGGAAAATACTTTGGAGATGGCCAGGACGCCGATGTTTTCGCCGTAGGTCGTGTTCGGCGTCGAGCCGAAGAAACCGGAAATGATGGTGGAGATACCGTTGCCGAGGATTGACCGGTCAAGTCCCGGGTCCTTCGTCAGGTCAGAACCGACGATATTGCCTGTGACAATCAGATGACCGACATGCTCAGCGATGACGACAAGCGCTGCTGGCAGGATGATGCAGATGGCATCGAAGTTGAAGACCGGCGTGTAGATGGTCGGCAGTGCAAACCACGGGGCGTTCTCGACGAGCGTCCAGTCGACCATGCCGCAGAAGGCAGCGAGGATGTAGCCGCCGACAACGCCGAGGAGAATCGGGATGATGGCGAGGAACCCGCGGAAGGCTACCGAGGCAAAGACCGTGATGGCAAGCGTCGCAAGCGATACGAAAATCGTCGTGCCATCAGCCGGTTTGTCGCCCGTAAGGCCAGCCATTGCAGCTGCCGTCGGCATGAGCTCAAGGCCGATGACGGCGACGATAGCGCCCATGGCTGCCGGCGGGAAGATGATGTCAATCCACTTGGTGCCAACCGCGCGGACGAGCAGGCCGACGAGACAGAAGACGATGCCGACGGCGATAAAGCCGCCAAGCGCTGCCTCGTAGCTGTACTGGCCCAGTACCAGGAAGACCGGGGAGAGGAAGGCAAAGCTCGAGCCGAGGTAAGCCGGGATGCGGCCCTTGCAGAGCACGAGATAGAGGATGGTGCCGATACCGTTGAAGAGCAGTACCGTCGCCGGATTGACCTTGAAGAGGATCGGGACCAGCACCGTCGAGCCGAACATGGCAAACAGATGCTGCAGGGAAAGCGGGATAGTCTCGAGAAGCGGCAGCTTCTCGTCCACGCCGATGGAACGATTACGCAAGTGAAAACACTCCTTCTTTACTTATAAAACGAATTATGCCTAAAACAATCTATCATATTATGGGACGTATGTCCACTTTTTCGCCGCAGGAAAAAATCAGACCTGGCGGCGTTCGTTTTAGCATTTTGCATGCAAAAACAAGCAAAACACGAGCTGAATGTAACAGTATATCCCGGTTCTGTTTCTTGCAAGTGAACAATTTTACATAAATTTGCGTTTTTCGGTAGACATGTGATTTTTTTTCCTGTATAATATGTTTCGATTAAAAGATAAATAAAACAAGACCGTGGTTACTTTGTTAAGGATGACTGCGTGTTGTGTTTAGGGGGAGAATCATGGCACTTATTGTAAAGAAGTTCGGTGGCAGTTCTGTGGCTACCACGGAAAAGATCATGAATGTTGCCAAGAGAGTTCTCGGCGAGAAGCAGCCGGGAGATCAGATTGTCATGGTCGTATCGGCGATGGGCGATACGACGGATGACCTCATTGCTTTGGCAGAAGGCATCAACAAGAATCCGTATCAGTACACGCGTGAGATGGATATGCTGCTGACGACTGGCGAGCAGCAGTCGATTGCCCTGCTGGCGATGGCGTTCAAGACACTGGGTCATCCGGCTGTGTCGCTTACCGGCCCGATGGCTGGCATGAAGACGAACTCCGTGCATACGAAAGGCCGCATTGTGGATATCACGCCGGAGCGTGTGCATCAGGAGCTCGCTAAGGGCAATATCGTGGTCGTTGCCGGTTTCCAGGGTGCCAATGAGCTCGGCGATCCGGTGACGCTCGGCCGTGGCGGTTCCGATACCTCGGCAGTTGCCTTGGCCGGTGCCTTGAAGGCGGATACCTGCGAGATCTTCACCGATGTCGATGGCGTCTACTCGGCTGACCCGCGCATCGTCAAGGGCGCCCGCAAGATGAAGGAAATCACCTACAACGAGATGCTGGAGATGGCACGCCTGGGTGCGGGCGTCATGCAGCCGCGTTCGGTGGAGATGGGTGAGTATTTCCATATCCCCATCCATGTCCGTTCGACATTCACGACTACGCCAGGCACAATCATTAGGGAGGATTATACGATGGAAGATAAAGATTTTGTTATCCGGGGCGTTGCCCATGACGAGAAGGTTGCCAAGATTGCCGTGCTCGGTATCCCGAATACGCCGGGCATCGCGCATGAGATTTTCTCGGCGCTCGCAGATGCCAACATCGATGTCGATATGATCGTCCAGAGCATCCGCAACATCGAGAAGAATGTCACGGACATGGTCTTCACGGTGGCTGCCAGCGATCTGGCTGAGGCCAAGAAGGTCGTCGATGGCGTAGCGGACAAGCTCAGTGCCGTCGCCGTTCTCATCGAGGAGGATGTCGCCAAGGTATCCATCGTCGGTGCTGGCATGCTCGGCAATCCGGGGACGGCTGCGCGCATGTTTGGTGCGCTCTCCCAGGCTGGCATCAACATCGATATCATCAGCACGTCGGAGATCAGCATTTCGTGTCTTGTCAAGGGCTCGCAGCTCAAAGAGGCGGTCAATGCGATCCATGATGAGTTCTTTCCGGTGAAATAAGGAATCTGTGCTCTGTGCATGCCAGCAGTCCCTGCTGGTATGGCAGAGCCTTTTTATGCCCGTTTTGACTTGTCAGATGACCGGTCAAGGTTTGACAAGTCAAGGGGGCGGGTAAAAATATTGTATACATACAGCTGTGCGGGTAGACAGGACAGCAAAGAACAGTTATTATAGTATTTGTACGAATTATAGTGCTTATTGCGAAAACAGCAGGGCAACTATGGTATGACGAAAGCTTTATGATTTGAAAGGGGAACTATTCCGATGACGACGAGTATGGCAGCTACTCATGCTGCAAGCAAGAGACTGAAAGATGCGATCTTTGGTGCCAGCGCAGCCTGCGCTGAGGCCGCGAAGAAACACGGCGCTGACAAGGTTACCAATGCTACGATGGGCGTCATGATGGATGATGAAGGGAAACTGGCCAGCATCCCGACGATGGAGCGCGTTTTCCGTTCCCTTTCGGTTGAGGATTATGTGCGCTATGCACCGATTCCGGGTCTGCCGGACTATCTCGAGGCAGTCATCGACCTGACCTTTGCGGACCAGAAGCCCGAGGGCTATACGGCAGCGATCGCCACGGCTGGCGGCACGGGTGCTATCCATCACGCCGTTGCCAACTATGCCGAGCGCGGCGACAAGGTGCTGACTTCGGACTGGTTCTGGGGCACCTATAACGTCATCTGCAACGAGTGCGGCTGCCAGCTCACCAACTATGCCCTGTTCGATGAGAACAACAACTTTAACATCGCTGCCTACACGGCCAAGGTCGATGAGATCATGAAGACCCAGGACAGCCTGCTGGTCATCATCAATACCCCGGCCCACAACCCGACGGGCTTCAGCCTGACGGAAGAGGATTGGGACAAGGTCCTTGACCTCACGAAGAAATACGCCGCCCAGGGCAAGAAGATGAGCATCCTCGTCGATATCGCCTACATCGATTATGCCGGCGAGAAGAATGAGACCCGCAAGTTCATGAAGAAGTTCGGCAACCTGCCGGCCAACATCTTCGTCATGTTCGCGTTCTCGATGTCGAAGGGCTACACGGCCTATGGCCAGCGCACGGGCGCTCTCGTCGCCGTATCCTCCAGCGAGGAAGTCATCACGGAATTCAAGGAAATCAACAAGTACACGAGCCGTGCGACCTGGTCCAACATCAACCGCGGTGCCATGACGCTCCTGGCAAAGATTTCCGCCGACAAGGAGACGCTGGCGCAGTTCGAAAAGGAGCGCGACGAGTTCTACCAGATGATCCAGGAGCGCGGCATGCTGTTCATGAAGGAAGCCAAGGAGTGCGGACTCAACGCGCTGCCGTACAAAGGCGGTTTCTTCCTCTCCGTGCCGGCCAAGGATCCGCAGGCAGTCTGCGACAAGCTCCACGATGACCTGATCTTCGCTGTGCCGCTCAAGATGGGCGTCCGCATCGCTGCATGCTCGGTATCGGCAGCCAAGATGAAGGGCATTGCGGCCAAAGTCCTCAAGGCGCTCAAGGCCGTTGAAGGCTGATCGGCTGATAACAAAATGTTTTTAACGAAATAAAATATTTTCGAAAACCAATTCCTTCTATTAAGTGGAAGGAATTGGTTTTTTTGTGCGATAATAGTGAAATTATTAGTTGAATCGCAGGGGGAATGATGATATAGTTAGACATGTGTATGTGATATTTCGTTCGGGGGAGGACTCAGAACAGTATGTTTAAATTCAAAAAGAAAGACAGCGAATTCTTTGACCTGTTCGTCGAAAGTGCGAATTATTTTTACAAGGGCGCGCTCATGATGGATGAGGTCATGCTGGATTACAGCAAGGCGGTCGACAAGGTAAAGGAGATCAATGATCTGGAGCATGAGGCTGATAAGGTCAACGACAAGATCATCGATAAGCTCAACCTGACCTTCATCACACCAATCGATCGCGAAGACATTTATGCACTGGCAAACGGCCTTGATGATGGCGTGGATTACCTTCAGGGAACCTTGCAGCGCATTGTGATGTATCGTACCGGCAAGGCCATGAGCGGTGCTGTCGCCATGACCAAGCTGCTGATTGAGGCGACGGAGCAGACGATCCGTGCGTTTACCTTGCTCAAGGATATCCGCAAGAATCAGGCTGAGATCCTCGACGCGACCCACAAAATCGCTCAAATCGAGAGCGAGGGCGACCGCGTTTACCGTCACGAGATAGCATACCTCTTTGACAAAGAAAAAGATCCGATCGAGCTCATCAAATGGAAAGATATCCTCGAAAAGCTCGAGGATACACTGGATCACTGTGAGAAAATGTCTGACATGATCCGGGGAGTGGTAATGAAATATGCATGAAGTACAGTGGCTTATTTTCACAGTTATAGCGCTGGCTTTGCTGTTTGATTTCATCAACGGTTTCCATGATACAGCCAACGCGATAGCGACCGCGGTTTCTACGCGGGCGCTGCATCCGAGCTATGCCATCATGATGGCGGCGGTACTGAACTTCCTTGGGGCCATGTACAGTACGGGTGTAGCGAAGACCATCGGTACCGATATCGTCAAATCCGCGCAGCATGTCGATGAACATATCATTGTCGCCGCGCTGGTCGGTGCGGTGCTTTGGAACATCATCACGTGGTATTTTGCTGTGCCGTCGAGCTCCTCGCATGCGCTGGTTGGCGGTATTATCGGTGCCGTTCTCGTATCGGTTGGTACGGATGGACTGAATTTCGGTGGTATCGGCAAGATTATCCTGTCCCTGATCGGTTCACCGATTCTCGGTATCGTGTCGGGCTGCCTGGTGATGACGCTTTTGTTCCGGCTCTTTGGGCGGTTCAGCCCGTCGGCCATCAATCATCGCTTCAAGAAGATGCAGGTCTTATCGGCGGCCATGATGGCATTCTCGCATGGCTCCAACGATGCGCAGAAGTCGATGGGTATCATCACGCTGGCCTTGCTTTCGGGCGGCTATATTGATGTATTCGAAGTCCCGACCTATGTCAAGGTCCTGGCGGCGACGGCAATGGCCTGTGGTACGGCAGTTGGCGGCTGGCGCATCATCAAGACGATTGGCGGCAAGATTTTCAAGCTCGAGCCGATTTCGGGCTTTGCGGCCGACCTCAACTCGTCGACGGTCATCTTTACGGCAACGCTTCTGCATCTGCCGGTCAGCACGACGCATGTCGTATCGGGCTCGATCATGGGTGTCGGCACGGCCAAGCGCGTCAATGCCGTCCGCTGGGGCGTCGCCCAGCAGATGGTCATGGCCTGGGTCCTCACGATTCCGTGCACGGCTATGATGGGCGCTGTTGCTTATCTGGGCGTCTGTGCCATCTTTAAATGATAGAATTTTATCAGTCGTAGTGTTACAATGATAGTAACACTACGGCTTTTTTTTACCAATGATTCCAGCTGTTTGCCCGCAAGATGGGAGGGATGGAGATGCGAGTAGTTCCAGGACTTACGCTTATCGAAATGGCCAGGCAGGCCCAACCAGATTTTTCGAGCCGCATCGTAGCAGCGAAGCTAGATGGGCAAATCCATGATTTGCAGAACGACATCACCGGGGTGCGCGATGTGGAGTTCATCGTGCTTGACAGCAAGACGGGCTGGCAGGTCTATCAGCGCAGCGTCCTGTTCCTGCTGATTACGGCGGTGCATGAGCTCTATCCGCAGGCGGAGGTCGTCACGCAGTTTACGGCAAATAAAGGACTTTTCTGCGAGGTGCGCCAGCTGGCCGAGGATTTGCGCACAGGCACCTATGTACAGCAAATCGAGCAGAAAATGCGCGCAATCGTGGCTGAGAACCGGCCCATCCGCAAGGAGTTCCTGCGCCGTGAAGAGGCGGTACAGCTATTTAGGGCTGTGCATCAAGAGGAAAAAGCTGCACTGATTGCAACGCTTGCGCGGCCGGTGGTCAGCCTGTACCGCTGCGGCAGTTTTTACGATTACCTATATGGCCCGATGCTGGCTGCGACAGGGGAGCTCGGAAAGTTCGCGCTCGACTTCGAGCCGCCAGGCATCCTGCTGCGGCTGCCGGATGAAGAGACGGCGGGCAAGATCCGTGAGCGGGTGCCCCAGCCAAAACTCAGCCAGATTCTCTCTGAGGCCAAAAGCTGGGCCAAGATCCTGCACTGCAATTATGTCATGGACCTCAACCGGGCCAATCGCGACGGGCAGATCGGCGAGGTCATCCGCGTTTCCGAGGCGCTGCAGGAAAAGCGCATTGCCGGGATTGCCGACTACATCGCCCAGCATCGCGGCGGGGCGCGCCTCGTGCTGATTGCCGGACCGTCTTCGTCGGGCAAGACATCGTTTGCGCAGCGGCTGCGCATCCAGCTGCGGGTAAACGGGCTTGAGCCGGTGTCGATATCGATCGATGATTATTTCCGGGCCCGTGAGGAAACACCGCGCAACGAAAAGGGAGAGTACGATTTCGAGTGCCTGGAGGCGCTCGATACAGAGCTCTTCAATCAGCATATGGTCGACCTGCTGGCCGGCAAGCCCGTGCAGCTGCCGCGCTATAATTTCCTGACAGGCCTGCGGGAATGGCCGCAGCAGCCGCCGCTGCAGGTGACGCCCGACCAGCCCATCATTATCGAGGGCATCCACGGGCTCAACGAAAAACTCAGTGCCGCCGTCCCGCGGTCACAGAAATACAAGATTTACATCAGCGCCCTGACCCAGCTCAACATCGACGCCCATAACCGCATCCCGACAACCGATGCCCGCCTTCTGCGCCGCCTGGTCCGCGACTATCAGACGCGCGGCGCCTATGCCTTAAAGACCCTCAAGCAATGGCCCAGCGTGCGGGCCGGAGAGGAAAAGAACATCTTCCCATACCAGGAAGAAGCCGACGTTATGTTCAACTCGGCACTCATCTACGAACTCGGCGTGCTAAAGAAATACGCCGAGCCGCTCTTAGAAACGATATCGCCCGCCGTACCCGAATACGCCGAAGCCCGCCGCCTGCTCGACTTCTGTGCGTACTTTGACGACATCACCGCCGAGGACGAGATTCCGAACAATTCCTTGTTGCGGGAATTTATTGGGAAATCGGTGTTCTTTAAGTGAAAGAATAAAAATATCTTCAAGGAAAAAGAATTGGTCGAGGAAGTGGTGGTTGCAAAAATTGCAATACCCACACAGCATGAAACTTTTTATCTTAGGGCGGCATACAGAGGAGTGGAGATTTCTGCTTTAAAAACAGACGTTTCCACTCCTTTTTGTGTATGGTTTGCGACTGCGAGGAAGCTAATGAAAGAATACTATCTAAAAAAGATGAAATCGGCTTGTAGGCTAAAATTGTGATATAATGTATGCGATGACCGTTATTTTTGTGATAGTTGACCTGTAACTGTTCATAAAAATGTGATAAACAGACATATGTTATGGAGAATTTTGTGATGGATAGATTGAGAAGAAAAATAGATGACCGATTAGTGCAGTGGTCTAAAGAGTCTGATCGGCTGCCCTTGATTGTTAAGGGAGCACGTCAGATTGGTAAGACGGAAGCAATCAAAAATTTTGCGGCAGCAAATTATGAGAATGTGATTGAGATAAATTTTGTTTTACAAAAGGAGTATCGGACTATCTTTGCGGATGGCTACGAGGTGGACAAGATTATCCAGAATATTACATTTTTGAACCCCTCTTTGCAGGTAGAGGCTGGCACAACCCTTATTTTTTTTGATGAGCTTCAAGCTTGTCCTGCCTGTGCGACTTGTCTCAAGTCGTTTAAGCTGGATGGAAGATATGATGTTATTTGTTCGGGATCGCTCATGGGGATCAGTTATCGGGAGATCGAATCCAATAGTGTGGGTTACAAGGAAGATATTACGATGTATCCATTAGATTTCGAAGAATATTTATGGGCAAAAGGGTATAAACAGGAACAGATTGATGTTTTATATCAGCATATGGTGGCGCTGAGTCCGTTATCTAGCGCTGCGATGACTGCGTTGCGTGACGCTTTTCGGGAATATCTGGTTCTTGGAGGGATGCCGGCGGTGATCTGGTCATTTATACAGAAAGGAAACTATAGTGGCGCGTT
This sequence comes from Pseudoselenomonas caprae, assembly GCF_008271345.1. Classification (NCBI taxonomy): domain Bacteria; kingdom Bacillati; phylum Bacillota; class Negativicutes; order Selenomonadales; family Selenomonadaceae; genus Pseudoselenomonas; species Pseudoselenomonas caprae. Next base: position 89,108 of record NZ_VTOZ01000008.1, on the reverse strand, counting down.
GAATCTTCAGAAACAACTGCTTTTGGATTATGAAGAAGATATCACAAAGTATGCGCAAGGGCTTGATCAGACAAAAATCCTGAATGTTTATCGTAAAATACCAGTATTTTTGGGCAAAGACAACAAAAAATTCCAAATCTCCAAGGTGGCTCATGGTGCGCGGAGCCGAGAATATGTTGGGGTAACTGATTGGCTGAATAATGCAGGTATTGTAAATATCTGTTATTGCCTGGAGCATCCGGAACTGCCGCTGAAAGGCAATTATGATCCAGATAATTATCGGATTTACTATGGGGATACGGGACTTCTGATTGCTGCATTGGACGATGAGGCACAGGAAGACTTACGTCAGAACAAGAATTTTGGCGTGTACAAAGGTGCGCTGTTCGAGAATGTGGTGGCTCAGATGCTTGTTGCGCAAGGTTATGGCCTGTATTTTTTCCGTAATCGGGCAGCAACACTGGAGATGGATTTCTTTATTCGCGATGCCGATTCGCTGATTCCAGTAGAAGTCAAGGCCAAGAATGGGGCAACAAAATCGTTGAATGCTCTGATTGCCCAAGAAGACTACCCGGATATCCGGCGGGGAATCAAGCTGGGAGATACGAATATTGGCAGTAATGAACGATTTGTAACATTTCCTTATGCACTTACCTTCTTGCTAAGGCGATGGATTATGCAACAAATAAAAGATAAGAATTAAAAAAGACATATTCTTTGCCCCTGTCAGGCGTTACCGACAGGGCTTTTGCACCAAGAAGCAGGTCAACCATTGCCTTGCTGACTGCCTGAGCATTTTTCTTGTCAGCCTTGCCGCACATAAGGTAGCGACTTTTTCAATCGACAAGTGTTACAAGGCAGGCTTTTCCTTGCTTGCCCACAACGGTATCCGCTTCCCAGTGGCCTATTTCTGAGCGGTTTTCGGCTCCTGACGGGCGTTCTGTAATATCGTGGCTGATCTGGATTTTACCACGCTTCTCCTCAATGGAGCGCTTCTTCCTGCGCTTGCCACGGTGCCTCAACTTTTTTATGACGCTTACCGTGGAGGCTTTGGGAGCGTTCAACCATCCACTATATATCGCACGGTAGATGGTCGTGGTGCTTATTATGCACTTGCCATATTCGACTCTCAGCCGTCCGGCGATTTCTTCTGGAGACCACTGGCATTCGAGCAGTCTGTGCTTCATATGTTCCAAGAGACTGGTGTATTCCAGCCTGTTATGGGGCTTACAATACGCACGACGTGCCTGATACTGGTGTTGGCCACTACTGGCATATACTGATTGGCAACAGAGTTTCGACGAGGCTCACGGGATATAGTTCCCTTGTTGTGCCCCATACTTTCGGCTATAGCAGTTATAGAATAGTCCTTGGTCCTAAGAAATAATAGATTTTCTCTCTCATATAGTGTAAGATGTTTGTAATGACGCATAGTTCCTCCTGGAAATGGGTTGTCGCAAACACCATTATACCAGAGGCCTATGCGTTATTTTATTTTGAGTTATATACTGTTGCACTTAGATTGTAAATCCATCAGTGAAAAATGCTATCCTTTTTTGATAAAGCTATGATAGCATCGATGATTGTGAATAAGAATGTTTGTGGCTGTTGACTGCCAATTTTGACCGGTCAACAACCATTGTTGTATAATGAGGATGAAACGTTGTTGAAAAAACAGCAAGAAACAGCTGGCGGTAAATAATTTTCTGATGATGCACAATCATTCATCGTTGATAATCCGCGAAGAAGACAGGATATACAAAACAGGAATTGTCGCCTATCAAGGGGGTTATTATGGTATGGTTTGAGAAGACATGGGCTAGGCAATTGCGGTGTAGGAGATTGTAGAGGAAAAAGAAATATGATAAGGTATCTTTGGACTATTATCGATAAGTGAAACGAGATTATAAGTACGTAAGCATAAAGGGCGATGATGATGAATCTGGTATTGGATTTGCAAAAAAAGGCTCTAGATTCTAATAGCAGCATAACGGACTTGCTGAGAACTGCTTTAACTGTAGCAATAAAACTTGATATTAATGATTTTGCAGAATGGGTTAAGCATGAATTGTATGGATATTATAATGTTGATAGTAAAGATTTTCCTAAGTATAGATTGGTTTCTGGGGTTGCTAAATATTATAATCCGTATCAAGGTTGGTGTGATGTGTATTGGGCAACGCAAAAACAATACGACATGTTGAGTTGTATACCTGTTGCTGAGGGGATTTCGGAAATTGAGGAACTTTCTTTAAGTGACAATATGATTCTTAGAGATTTTCCTGTGAGTACACAACGTTATTTTGCCAAAAATAATCTTGGTTTAGTTCCACAAATTATAATGAATAAACATAATTTTATTGGCATCATAGATAATGTAAAAAATAACATTTTAAGTTGGTCTTTAGAGTTAGAGAAAAAAGGAATTTTGGGTGAGAATATGAAATTTAACGAAGATGAACACCGTGCTGCTAAAACTGTAACAATTAATAATTATATCGGACGTGTAGAACGTTCATACTTTCAGCAAGGTGAAACTAATCATATGAATGTTTCTTTTGATGGTGACGAACAAAAGACGATACTGTCATTGCTTGAAGAAATCAAAGAAATGTTATCCCAAATACATGATGCTGATATACATGATGAAATAAGTGTAGATGTTACAACGATTGAGCAACAGATGAAATCGCCTAATCCCAAAATGGGAATTGTATATGAGTTGTTAAAATCAATTCGGAATATTTTGGAAGGTACATGCGGAAGTCTGCTGGCTTCTTATCCTGCAATAGACAATGGATTTCGTGCAATATTGGGATGAAATATATTGCTGAATGAATATGATATAATGAGTATAGCTTGTAGTTGCGATGTGGCGTATGAAGAAATGATAGGAGATAAGCATGGCAAAGAAGAAAAAAGAAGAAGTACTGAATTTAGAGGCAATATTGTTCAAATGCCGTGATATTTTGCGTAAGGCACGTAATTCAGGCTCGTTTTTTGAAAAGCGTGACTTGATGTTGACATTGGTGTTTTTGCGGTTTATCGGTGAGAAGTTTGATGATGGTGTAGAGTCGCTAAAGGAAAAACTCAAAGCGCAGGGACTTGATCCAGAGTCACCAGAAATTCAAAAAGCTTTTTTCGATGATCCTTCTTTTACAGATGGAACGTATAATTTGCCGATGGAGGCTCGTTGGTCTACGATAATCAATACGCCAGCGCCAAAGCTCAATGCAGCATTGGATACTGCGCTGAAAAGCATTGCGGCTTCAAGTGACCAGCTTAAAGGCTGCTTTGTAGAAGGTACTTTTACAACTCGTAATCTTGGGTCAGTGGATATCAAGAAAATCGTAGATGAGGTTGATAAAATCAGCCACAAGAAGTTCGGTGAAGAAAAAGATTTGATTGGCCGTGTGTATGAGTACTTCCTAAAGGAATTTGCGGTTAATGCGACGAAGGAGGAAGGCGAGTATTATACGCCTCATGATGTAGTACAGCTGATTGCGGCGATGATAGAGCCTTTTGATGGGACACTTTATGATCCATGCTGTGGTTCTGGAGGAATGTTTATTCAGAGCACAGATTTAGTACGAGCAAAACAAGGAGACATTAGCCGCATTAATGTATATGGACAGGAAAAGGAGGCAGCTACTTGGCGTTTGGCAAAGATGAATCTCGCTCTTCGTGGAATTAGTCATCATTTGGGAGCAATAAATGATTCTTCCTTTACCAATGACCAGCATAAAGGTTTGTATTTTGACTATATTATGGCCAATCCACCGTTCAACTTAAAGGTATGGTGGGAAGATACGTTGTTAAAAGATGCCCGATGGACGGATTATGCGATACCTCCTGCCAGCAATGCCAACTATGCTTGGATTCTTCATATCCTTTACCATTTGAAGCCACTTACTGGTGTGGCGGGGTTCCTGCTCTCAAACGGGGCACTAGCTGACTCCGATGCCAAGGAGATTCGGCAAAAGCTGATTGATAATGATAAGGTTGAGGCCATTGTTATTTTGCCGCGAGACCTTTTTATCACCACGGATATCAGTGTCACCCTCTGGATTCTGAATCAGAATAAGCGAGGCGGGGATTATCATGGCCGGAAACTCAGAAATCGTGCAGGAGAAATTCTCTTTATGGATTTAAGAAGCTGGCGGGATAATGCTGTTAAGGGTGAGCAGAAGAAGAAAGTTATGCTGGATGGTGAGCAGATTCAGCGGGCGGCGGATATCTATCATCATTGGCAGGAAGAAGGAACGGACGGAACAGATTATGCTCATCCGGAACTATACAGGAGTGTGAAGAAATCTGAGATAGCAGCTAATGATTACAGTCTGATACTGTCTAACTATATCGAGTTTGTAGACCATGATTTGGAGATTGACTATCAGGCGGAAATGGCAAGAATTCAGACAGAAATGAAGGCTCTCTTGGAACGGGAAAAGAAAAGTCAGCAGATGTTGGCGGCAGCCTTTGAGGGGATTGGCTATGGGATTGAATAAGAAATACAGGGTGGGCGAGTTAATTCGTCAAATTGATGAACGAAACGCTAATGGTGAATATGGATTAGACAGTGTACGTGGAATTTCAACAGATAAAGTTTTTATTGAAACAAAGGCCAATATGGATGGCGTAAAGCTCGATTCTTATAAAGTGGTTCATAGAAATCATTTTGCTTATGTTTCGGATACATCACGTAGAGGGGATAAAATTGCGCTAGCATATAATGAAGGAAATAATACATTTTTAATTTCATCAATCTATACTGTATTTTGTGTTTCTCGTTTAGATGTGATTATACCGGAGTATCTTTTTATGTTTTTTAATAGATTGGAATTTGATCGTTTGGCAAGATTTAATTCTTGGGGGAGTGCAAGAGAAACTTTTTCTTGGGAAGATTTGTGCGCAATAGAGATGGAGATTCCTTCTTTAAATACACAGAAAAAAGCAGTAGATATATATCGAGCAATGAAGGATAATCTGGAAACCTATGAAAGTGCTTTGGAAGATTTGAAATTAACTTGTGATGGATTTATTGATGATTTGAAAAGAAAATATGTAAATACAAAATTGGGGAGGTATTTACATTATAGTGATAAACGCAATGAAGAAGATTTAGATTTATCACATGTAAGAGGATTGTCAATAGAAAAGAAGTTGATTCCGACTAAAGCTAATATGCAGGATGTTGGGTTGGGAAAATATAAGATATTAGAGCCTAAACAATTTGCCTATGTACCAGTAACTTCCCGCAATGGGGAGAAAATTACAATTGCATTGAATGATTCTACTGATAGATATTTGGTATCATCGGCTTATGAGGTGTTTGGTGTCGATACAGATATGCTATGTCCGGAATATTTGATGATGCTTTTTAATCGTCCAGAATTTGACCGATATGCACGGTTTCATTCCTGGGGGTCGGCACGAGAAACTTTTGATTGGGCAGAAATGTGCGATGTAAAGATACCTCTGCCAGATATAAAAATACAACGTGCTATTGCGGATATTTATAATTGCTACATAGAGCGTAAACGCATAGTTGAGGAATTTAGGGAACAACTGAAAAATATTTGCCCGTTACTCCTGCGAGGCGCTACAGAAGCTACGGATTGAGGTGTGATGAATGGCTCGATTGAAGAATTTTAACGGACGCTATTGTGAATCTGATTTTGAAAACGCTTTGATATCCCTGTTGGAAAGAGAGCAGTGGACTTATATGCCCGGCGATAAAATCCCCCGTGCGTCTATGCGCGAGGTTTTATATCTGGATGATTTGGTACAGTTCTTGTCTAAATCTAATTCAGACCTTACGATAGAGGAAGTAAGGCAGTTGACTGATACGGTCAGACTGGCAGGTGCAGAGAGTGACTTTGCCACGTTACACAAGGTCTATGGCTGGATGGTTGATGGAATTTCTTTTTCGCCTAAGAATGGTACGCCTCGAATGATACCGCTGATTGACTTTGAAAATTGGCAGGAAAACAATTTCCGTGTGGTCAACCAGTTTACTGTGGAATATACGGACAACGGACAAACGCAGAATCGCCGCCCGGATATATTGCTCTTTGTCAATGGACTGCCTGTGTGCATTATGGAACTAAAAAATCCTGCAGATGATAGAGCAACTGTTTATGATGCTTGGGAACAGATCAATATTCGCTATTGGCGGGATATTCCCCATCTTTTGCATTATGCGCCATTGGCTTGCATTTCCGATGGGGTAAAGACACGGCTTGGGACGGTGCGCACGCCTTATGAGCATTTCTATGCTTGGCGGCGGGTTAAGGATGATGACGAACTTTCTACGGCGCCTTATAATGAATTGATGGCTATGGTGCAGGGCGTTTATAGTCCGGAGCGTTTCTTGGAGATATTCCGGGATTATATTTATTTTCAGGATAGTCAGTATGATCGGGATGAGTTTGAGATTGTGTGCCGTTATCCGCAATTCTTTGCGGCACGTTTACTGAAAGCAAGTATTATCAAGTCCGTGGAATCGGGTTCAGGCAAGGGTGGTACATATTTTGGTGCTACTGGTTGTGGTAAGACCTATGCTATGGCCTTTTTGGCAAGACAGCTTGCTATGCGCTGCACGGATGTCCCCGCTATCGGTTCTCCGACCATCATTATGATTGTGGATCGTGATGATTTGCAGAAGCAAGGTTCACAGCTCTTTCTTAAAAGCTCGGAGTTTTTAGGCCTGGGAGAAGTCTGTGTCGTGCCTGACCGTAAGACTTTGCGGGAAGAACTCCGTGCCAGAGAAAGCGGCGGTTTCTTTATTTGTACCATTCAGAAATTCTGTGACCGTAAGGAGGATAAAATAGGCCTGCTTTCTGAGCGGAGTAATATTATCTGTTTTTCGGATGAGGCACATCGTACGCAGATTGAACATGCTAAGTCTATCAAGTTTAGCAAGGATGAAGAAGAAAATATGAAGGCGATGCTCTCTAAGCCTTATGCCGCTGTACTGCGTGAGGCATTGCCTCATGCAACTTTTGTAGGCTTTACAGGAACTCCTATTGCGGCTACCTATCAGACCTTTGGTGCTGAGGTTGACCGTTACACGATGGATCAGGCGGTGGCAGATGGCATCACTGTGTCGATTAAGTATCATCCGCGAATTGCCAGGGTCCTGCTCGATGAAGAAAAGGTCAAGCAGATTGAGGAATATTATAAGCATTGTGCCGATTCCGGGGCTACACCGGAAGACATTGCCGCCAGCAAGAAGGCGATGTCTTCCATGGAAATTGTTTTGGGAGAACCGTCCCGCTTAGAGCGTCTGGCTGTAGATATTCATGACCATTATGAAGTTATGTGTGCCAGCGACCCGAATCGTGTGCAGAAAGCTATGATTACTTGCGCATCACGTCCAATAGCTTTTGAGCTTTTAAAGATTTTCAAAGATAAGTATCCAGAGTGGTTCGTTCCCCGTCGGGTAACGGAGGGAACGAAAGTCTCAGAAGAGGAGTTGCGATTATTGCCAGAGGTGCCATTTATAGCCATGGTAGCCAGTGTGGGCAGTAATGATCCCGAAGAAATGTATCAATATCTTGGTGGAACGAAAAATAAGCAGCGCAATACTGACCTTGCAGAAACCTTTAAACAGGATAAATCCAATTTCCGTATCGTGATTGTAGTGGATATGTGGATTACAGGCTTTAGTGAAGATACGCTTACTTATCTCTATAATGATAAGCCGTTGCAGCAGCATCAGTTGATTCAGACCATCAGTCGAGTCAATCGCAAATATCCGGGAAAGGAATATGGCATGGTAATTGACTATATTGGTATCCGTGATGAAATGCGTAAGGCTTTGAAAGTATATGGCGGTACAGAGACTGTTGCTCCGAATGAAGATGATGTGGAGCAGGCAGTGCAGGTGTTCCGTGAGCATTTAGAGATTTTGAAGAGGATGTTTAATGGCCAGGATTTGAGTATCTTTTTGAATCCTAAAGCTGATCCAGTAGAACGTTACCAAGCGCTTTCTAAAGCAGCAGAGTATGTGTTTACCATGAATCAGACAATGGAGCTTGTCAGTGATGATGGCAAGAGCACGAGCAAAGTCAGCTTTAAGAAATATTTCCTTGCAATGGTTAAGCGTATGCGGGTGGCTTTTGATATTTGTCAGCCTTCGGGCATCCTTAACGAAGAGGAATCGGCTTTAGCGCAGTGCTTTGGAGCTATTGCGGGATTTGTTCGCAAGATGAGTGGTACTACAGAACTTGACACAGATGTGATGAATCGCAATGTTGAAAGAATGGTGCAGGAAGCCTTGAAATATAGCAAGGTGGAAAGCATTCTGGCAGAAGGTGAGAAGGAGGACATCTTTGGCCCCGAGTTCACTGCGGCCCTTGCGGAAATTAAAATGCCAGCATCGAAGCTGGAAATGTTGGTGAAGATGCTGCGTAAGGGAATTACTGACTATAAAAAGACTAATTTGGCTGCGGCTAAGAAATATCAGGAGCTTTTGGAAGAAACGATTCGTAAGTATCATGAACGGCGTAAGAAGCTGACGGAGGAAGAAGCTGGGGAGACGCAGGAACAGGCATCAGAAGCCATTATCCGTGAAGCTACTGCGCAGGCTATGAAAATCATGAAGGAAATGCAGGCAGACCGGGAAAGTTTCCGCAAGATTGACCTGACTTTTGAAGAGAAGGCCTTTTATGATGTCTTGATGCAACAGCGTGATGAGGCGAACTTTGAATACGGCGAGGACAAAGAGCAGGATGGGATTATTGTCAATGAAAAGTGCCGGGATTTGGCGAAAAAAATCAAAGAAATCATTGATATGAAGTCCAGCTTTGCCGATTGGCTCAATAATCAGAATGTCCGTGACCAGTTGAAATTTGATATAAAGATTTGTCTGGTCAAGAATGGTTACCCGCCGCAGTACAGTCCTGATGTTTTCCGCAAGGTTATGGAACAAGTGGAGAACTTTAAGGAAAACCATTAAATGATGTATCTTAGATGACTTTTTGCACGTATGGAAGTAACGACTATGCAAGCTGAATATACATTACTAAACAGAAGGACAATTATTGATATATTTATAGGCGATGAAAAGTTAGGAAAACATGTACTATCTAATGGTAATACTTTGGATATTAGTATGCCATATTTATCAGGTCCTCAAATATGCACTCTGGCGCAAGAGTTGGGATGCCCTTTAGAGTATGCTTGGAATGGTGGAGGAATGAGTAGGTGGCAGTACTTTAAGACTGTTTTAGAATATTGCATTGACCATCAAAAATGTGTACTTTTACTGACAAGATTATTTCAAAGAGGACAATTCACAAAAATACTTGAGGAGTGCACTATTGATGAAGTTGACAATGTGTATGAACTTTGCGTAAATCGTGTTCTGAAAATAATCAACGATGAATTGCGCTTGGGCGGAAATGCGTTGCAATTTGTTAACGGTAGATGTGAGTTGCATCCTATACATGAAGATGTGCCTGTTTATGTGCCCTTGATTAAAACGATAAGTTATGAAGAAATTGCTAATCTATCTGAACAAGCTATGAAATGTATAGAAAGAGGAGATTTTCAAAGTGCATTGACAAAGTCAAGGACGATATTAGAAGATACTTTTGCCTATGTTATTCGGCAAAAGGGGGAGGAGCCAGGTAATAAAGGGGATATTAAGAATCTATATATGCAAGTAAAAGATTTATACGGAATGCATGCAGATAAGGATATGGATAGGCGTATTAATGTATTGCTATCAGGATTAGAGAAAATTGTAGATGGTATTAGAGATATGCGAAATGAATATGGCGATGCACATGGTAAGGGGCTTCCTAAGCTAAAAGTAGAGCGTCATCATGCGCGATTATGTGTAAATTCGGCTACGGCAATGGCAGAATTTATTTTGTCTGTATACATGAAGGCTACGAAGAGGAATGTATAGATGTATAGCATAGAAAATAAGCATTGGCAAAGCATCTTGTCTGTTTTTAGAAAATATCGAGATGGTATAGAGTGGGTTAAATTGTTTGGTTCGCGGGCTAGAGGTGATGCTAGATTAGCATCAGATATAGATTTTGCTGTCTCGGGAAATGCTGATGTCATAACAAAATTGTCCTTGGCTTTTGAGGATAGCAAATTACCATATACTTTTGATATTATCGACTACAAGCGGCAAAGCAATGACAAATTAAGGCAAGCTGTTGACCAAGAAGGAAAAATGGTCTTTAGCAGCGCAAAGGGGAAAATACTTATGACAAAATTACAGATAGAAATGAAGCAGGCAGATTATCATCGTGCGTTGGAGAGATTGCAGTCTGCTTTGCAGAAGGAGCCAGATGCTGATGATATGTACCTAGATGCTACGATTCAGCGCTTCGAGTTCTGTTTTGAGTTGGCTTGGAAATTGATGAAATGCGTTCTTGACTACGAGGGAATTGAAGTCAGCAGCCCACGCTCCAGCATCCGTGAAGGGTGGAAGCAGGGAATGATAGCTGATGCGGAAACATGGCTGGATATGCAGGAAAAGCGGAATTTATCGACGCATACCTATAATCAGTCCACAGCGTTGGCGGTATATCGGTTGATAAAAGAGAAGTATATAGACTTACTGCTGGTCTGGGATAAGGAGGTTCAGCGAAGATTGGAATCTGACATGTCAATTTGACAAGTCAAATGTCAACAGCCTCGCCGATTCCAGTAGAAGGCATGGCCAAGAATGGAGCAACTAAATCATTAAATGTTTCGATTGATCAAGAAGACGATCCAGTTTAAGCGCTGGATTATGTAGCAATAAAAAGAAATAAATAAAAAAGCTTCATGCTGATTGACAAGAACTGTCATTCGCATGAAGCTTTTTGTTATTCTTTTTTCGATAGAGCAACGATGGCATCTATGATATCCTTCGATTTTTCATCTAATCGTGGGTACTCGGCAATCAGAGAATCCAGACGGCTATCATTATATGCTGCTTGGATGTTTGGAATACGTAATTGATCTGTGTTCAGTGCCTTTGAGGTGGTGATATAGGCGTTGGAAATGAAGAAAGCAATGTCAGTGGCGAGGGCTGTGGCCAAATGCTGCAAATCTTCAGCGGCAATGCCGGTGGTATAGCCGCGTTCCCAATTGGAAATCACCTGCGAAGATTTATGGATGCGTTGCCCCAGCTCTGTTTGTGTCAGCCCCAGTTCCTTGCGCCGAGCTTTGATTCTGCTACCAATGGACATAGTTTGTATCACCTCTAAAGGTTATTATACAGAATATCTAATGCAATAAGTTAAAACTAACGAAATAATAGAAAACAAAAATAAAATAGCGGATTCCGTTACAAAGTGATATAATATAGAAAAATATCATGTCATTTTGACATAGTGTTAGAGAAAATGAGAGCTGGTAAAACGACATGGGGTGTCGCAGCGATATTATATGATTAAGGTAAGCTAATAGAGAAGGGCGGTGTGAGCGAGTGAAGCCGACACTTAGGATTGTCCATCTGTTTTGCCGGCTGCTGCAACGAGAGCGGCTGAATCGGGAAAATGTCATCGAGGAGTACAAGATCAACAGCCGTACTTTTGACCGCGATATCAGCGATATTCGCTATGTCCTGTCGGAGTGGCATGAGTGCGATGAACTTATTTATGACCGTAACGACAAATGTTACTATCTGTCCAGAGGTGGTCGGCATGATTTTACTGGCAGGGATGTAATGGCTCTTCTGAAAGTCTTATTGGGAAGCCGTGCTTTATGCCGTGATGAGATGATGGGGATGGTATATGCCATCCGCGCACTGCTGCCATACGAGGATAGGAAAGCCCTTTACTATGCGATAGAGGACGAACTTAAACATTATATTCCACCGCTGCATGGCAAAGCCATACTGGAAGTTCAGTGGAACATCAATAAGTCTATCATAAATAGACGGAAAATACAGATTATATATAAAAAAGCAGGTGGAAAGCGAATCAAGCGAGATGTATTGCCTGTGAATATCGTATTCGCAGAGTTCTACTTTTATCTGGTGGCATTTCGCGATGAATCTGAGTATGAGTATCCGGTATTTTTCCGCCTGGATCGTATCGAGTCCGTCAAGGTGCTGGGCAAAGTGGGAGAAAATCCGCTGTATACGAACTTCCGCTATAGTGATATGTGCCCAGCCGTGCAATTCATGTATGCAGGAGAGCTCTTTGAAATTAAGTTGCGATGCCGAAAATCGGCACTGGAAGCTGTGTTGGACAGAGTGCCGGAGTATGAAATCATACGGGAAAAAGATGACAGCGTCCTGGTAACAGTGACGGCATTTGGCGAAGGTTTTATCCGTTGGGCAGCTATGCAGGGCGAAAATGTAGAAATCCTTGCCCCGCAGGAATTGAGGAAACGGATGGGGCAGTGGTTTGCGAAAGCGGCCGAAGTATATATGCAAGAGGTAAAATGAAATTTAAGTTGTAGGTTTATATAATAAATTACTGAATGTTTAAAATAATAAAATAAAATATTGCTATGGATATAAGAAGTCTTGATTTCCTGATGATTGATTATTTGATAGAAAATTGGAGATGTATTACGTAAAAAGAAATGTGGATATATTATTCAACAAACAAGCAGATAAGGGGGGGGACAGCGGCAGATGTTAAGAATGGGGAGATTCATGTTAACAAAAAGGTTTGAATGATATTGTACCTATGACAATTATGCACATAAAAATCATGCACATAAAATATATATATTGACATTATGCGCATGGTTATGATACTCTATAAGAGAAGATGTTAGGGAATGAAGTGTTATATTAGGAGGGATTAGCAATGTCCGATATTGATCACGTTTTTGATCTTGTGCCAGAAGCTGCAAAGTTTTTTTTTGAATTGGCAGCAGAGCATCCAAAAGAAGCACTTGCGCTAGGAGGTACAATAATAGCAACAACCTATGCTTACGGGCATAAGCTAGGAAAAGCAGAAGGAATAGCAGAAGTATATCAGAAAGAGGCAACCAAACAAACTTGAAAAGTAATCCTTTGCCCCCATTGATAGATTGGGGGCAAAGGATATACACGTATACATGGAAAAATTAGAGTATTAAGGAGAGGGAAGATGCTAAGTACATATCCTGCGGTTTTTTTTAAGAAAAAGAGCGGAGCATATTCTGTTGAATTTCCAGATCTGAATTATATATCTATAGATGGTAAGGATTTAAAAGAAGTATCTGAAAAGGCAGTGGATTGCCTTGCTAGACATTTGTATATGCTGAAAATGAGCGGGGAAAATATACCTTATCCAACTACAGTGGATAGAATAGAATCTGAAAATAAATATAGAGATGAGTATGATTTTGTAAACATTCAGTATGTTTCTGTGGATGTAGAGGCATATGCAGAAGCAAATTTTAATAAAAAAGTGAGGAAATCTGTATCTATTCCAGCATGGGTTGATGAAGAAGCAAAAGATTTAGGAATTAATTTTTCCGAAGTGCTCGATTTGGCACTTAAAAGTGTAATTAAAGGTGTCGCTCAATCAAAAGATAACTCACTATGTAACGATGAAAAAAAAATTGCTGCATCTACAATCGCTGAAGGCGTTGCAAATGTAGCGGGCGCAGCAGTTGCAGCTGCAGTTGCAAGTAAAATACCTATATTAGGCGCGGTGGCCTGTGTTCTGCCATCCATGATAATAAAGAATTCTAAAAAATGATAAAATATAAAACCTAGATAAGGGGATTATGCTCAAAAGAAGACAGCATACGGGCTACTTTTTGTCCGCAGCCCTTTATTTATTCTTTGAGTTGGTTTAACTTAGCCAACTCTATCTTTTCATGTCCAAAATCATTGTCCTTCCTATATATACATCTACACTATCCCCATACTAAATAGCGAGGAGCCATAAAACAGGAAGTTACTTGTAAGGTTATTCGTTTATTGCGGTGGGGCTACTTTCTTTGTTATAATACAGGCAAGGAGGTAGAGTATGGATATATCGGTATTGTTTTATACAACACATTTGAGTAAAAGTCTGAAGAATTCGCTGCATAAATTTGATAAGGAAGAGTTGATGGCCGACATAAGCCTAGCTAGAGATTTTTACGATGAAGCACTTGAAACTGCAGAATTCCCGTATGATTACCGAATTAAGTCCTTGGAGTCTTGCCGCATCAAGTATGACAGATACTATCCTAACTATGCCGTTGAACGTACATATAATGATTTGTTCGGAGCGAGGTTAATCGTAGAAGATTATTCGCAGGCTTATGAGATTGCGAATATGAAGCCAGTCAGGGAATCCAATATGATAGCTGGTAAGAAGATGGACGATGGATATCGCGGCTTACACTTATATTATCAGCCGGATCATTCTGTATATCCGATTGAATTTCAGTTCAATACAGCGTATGATCGGCGATTGAATGATTGGTTACATAGCTATTTATACAAGAAAGGCTATGCACCCGATGTTGGTGGACGTTTACGAAAAATATATGAATCTGGTTGCATTCAATCAGAAGAAGATTTTAGGAGGGAGCTTAATGTGTTACTTGGTGGTGAATAATTTTGGTGAGCGTGGCAGTATTGCTGTCCAAATGCAACATGGCCCTCGGCTTAGATCGCTGACGCACTATATTGAAGAGGTAAGAAAAGGTAAAGGAAGTCAAATTATAACCTTGAGCAATCCTGATGCGTATAAAGAGTATGCTCCTTATGATATATGCTCTGATGAAGCAGAATTTGTGCAAAAGGTTCTGGCAATGTAAGGTAAATAGGATGTATTATTAGACAAGGGAATACATAAGATATAGTTCGCTATATATAGAAAACAGCCGATTCTGTGATAGAATCGGTTTTTTGTAAAAAATTTGATGAATGATCAAACGACATGAGATGTCGTAGTGATACGGTATCATCAGGATAAAAAGATGGCACATGCTAAAAATAGGGCAGAGTGTTTACTGGGAGTTTAAGAGGGAGGCTGGGGAGATTTAATGGACGATAAGAAAAGGTGTTTTTATTACAATGCCATCGAAGATGATTGGCAGGAGGAGCCATGTTTGCCGGGCAGTTTTGAAGATCGTTTGAAGGAACTACGGATAGATGACCAGCGATTTTCTTACATTTATTTGCCTTTGCGCTGGAGTGTGGAGATGCTTCCTGATAGAACGGTGGAGCTTGTTTTGCATAGCCAGCGTGTGACTTTGGAAGACAATGTGATTACGGAGGTCACGGATAAGGAATGGACGATCGTATGCGATATTGACCATGGCAGTGTACAGGGCTGGCCTGTATCTATTGTAGAAAATACGGTAAGAAACTGGCGCAATGGGTATGTTTGCGGAGGTAATATCACGTTTCCGGAATTGTTAGCCGCAAAATATGTGGATATCCCCGCGATGGTTATCGATATAGCCATTGGATATTTGCAGGAGATTGCTGAGGGGAAATATGGATTTCGTCCCAGTTATTTAGGAGAGGCGCATGGCTTGCTGCATTTGTTTGCTTATTGTGAATGCACGTTAGATCCTTCGCTTTATTTGTTGAAAGATGTTTTGGGACAGGCTGCTTATGAGGTGATAAAGGAACAAGGCGGCTTTGATGTTTATCGGGAATTGTGCAGATTTTTGTCCATAGAAAATCCGCCGCCTAGTCTGCGCAAGGCCTATGTGAGAAATCCCGAAAGCATATTGGTATATGTTTTCCTTCGGCAATGCGGCTTTACGGATATCAATATCATCCGGCGGTTTTTCTATCGGGAAGAGATTTTTGGTTATCGGCTGCTGGATATGCGCTACGATACTATCACAGAGGTGCTGAGTTTTAGTGGGGCGGGAGCCTATGAAATACGCGGTTTTCAGCGCTTTTGCCGCTGGCTGTTGCGCCATCGTTCGGAAAAAGCCATTGCCCCGCGTGTGCTTAGGTGGTGTAATGACAACCTTAGCTATGCTGCAATGGATACGCTGAGAATGTTCATCGAAGCCGGGCTGGAATACCATGAAGATTTGATCAATCGGGCTGTTTATCGCCGTCTGCTCAATGAAGGGCTTACCCAGGAAGTCCATGATGCACTGGTCGATGAATTGTTTGCCGAGCATCCGGAGATAGTAAATCGTTATAGAGATGCTGGGACGCCTTTTGAACGTAAAAATGCGGTATATGAATATAAGGACAAGGAATTGGCCTTGGAAACAGAACTCGGTGAATATACATTCCGGTTGCCCAAGGATACAAATGAATTACGTAAATGGGGCAATGTATTTCATAATTGTGTCGCCAGCTATGATTCAGCGGTTATATCCAGATGGTCTTTAATCGTCGCGATGAAAAAACAGGAAAAATACGTTGCTTGCATAGAGGTAAAACAAGGCCGGATTACGCAGGCATTGGGCCATTGCAATCAAAGATTGCCAGCAGATTATTGTACAGTGATTGCAGAATGGGCAAAAGGAAATAAGATTTACTACAGACGGTGATCGAGTGAAAATGAGCCTGCATCCATTGATAGGCATATCTGCTGTGCCGCAAATATCAAGTGGGGAAAGGAGATAGTGTGTATATTGACAAGTCAAAACCTGACTTGTCAATTGGACAAAACTGACATTTGACTTGTCAAATCTGCTCGCTTTTTAGGTGAAGGGGGGAGCGTGTTCGATAATTTTGTGATAATCGACGCAAAATAAGCTGGAAAAATGTGATTTTCAGGCACTGTATGCGAAGAATTTTGTGATGGACAGAAAAAGGCCGGGCTATCGATGCGGATAGTCCGGCCTTTTTGTTTATGCGTATTTATTTTTTATCGATGCCCCAGGCATGGATGCCGGTTTCGTCGCCGAGGATGGCCGGATCAAATACCGGCTCTTTGACGCCGCGGCGCTTCTGGTCGAGGTAGTCAGTCAGTGCGATGCGGACGCGTTTGCTGAGGCGGGCAATCGCGTAGAGGTTGGTCAGGCACAAAAAGCCCATGAAGAGGTCGGCCAGATTCCAGACCAGCGAGAGTTCTGCGATGCTGCCGAAGAATACCATGGCGACGCAGAGGAGGCGGAAAACGTTCAGGGACGTCTTGGATTTCTTCTCGAAGAAGGCGATGTTGATTTCGCCATAGTAGTAGTTGCCGCAGATGGAGCTGAAGGCAAACATCATGATCATGATGGAGACGCAAATCGGTGCCAGGGTGCCGAAGAGGCTGGCAAGCGATGCCTGCGCGAGCGCGGCACCGGTTACTTCGCCACCGATGACATACTGGCCCGAGAGCAGGATGATGAAAGCGGAAGCGGAGCAGACGAGCCAGGTATCGACATAGACGCCGAAGGCCTGGACAAGGCCCTGCTTGACTGGATGCGTAACGTCAGCCGTAGCGGCGGCATTCGGCACGGAGCCTTCGCCGGCCTCGTTGGAGAACAGGCCGCGCTTGACGCCTGTGAGGATGGCCGAGCCGAGACCACCGCCGACTGCAGCCTGTGGGGAGAAGGCATCGTGGACAATCAGGGCAAACATGCCCGGGACTTTATCGAGGTTGAAGAGGATAACGGCAATGGCCGTCAGGATGTAGAGACCGGCCATGATGGGAACCAGGAACTCCGTGAATTTGGCGATGCGGGTCATGCCGCCGAAGATGACAAGTGCCGTGAGGACACAGAGAACGACGGCCGTGCCGAGCTGCGGGATGCCGAAGGCATTCTGCACGGACAGTGCGATGGTGTTGGATTGTACGGAGTTATAGATAAGACCGTAGGTAACGGCGATGAGGATAGCGAAGAGCTTAGCGACGCCAGGCTGCTTGAGGGCATTCTGGATGTAGTAAGCCGGGCCGCCATGGAAAGCATTGTTGCCGCGTGGCAGCTTGTAGATCTGGGCCAGCGTGCTCTCGACGAAGCCGGTAGCGCAGCCGATGAAGGCGATAACCCACATCCAGAAGACAGCACCCGGGCCGCCGGTAACGATTGCGATAGCCACACCGGCAATGTTGCCGACACCGACACGGGAGGCAGTCGAGACGCAGAATGCCTGGAAGGAGCTGATGGATTTGCCCGTTGTCTTTTCGCCGATGCCATCCGTCAGCAGGCGGATCATTTCCGGCAGCAGGCGCAGCTGGACAAATTTTGTCGACAGCGTGAACCAAAGGCCGCAGCCGACAAGGACAGCAATGAGGACATAGGACCAAAGGACATTATTGACCTCATTGACGACAGTGTTTAATAAATCCATGAATATACCTCTTTTCCAATAAAATAAGCCTTTTGTTCCTACCACAAAGAGAGCACACGTCACACATGTACCGGATAGTTGCAAAAGGCGTCGTTGCCCTAAAGATATAATAAAAATTACATATCTATTATAGCGTTTTGGATTAGTAGCTGTCAAGTTTGTGTTAGTTTGTATACCAAAACAGCTCCGCAGGATTGTGCGGAGCTGTTGACTTATGAGATAACAGGAGAGTTCGTGTTATCAAGCTTTTTTGTAAGCCGTGATCTTCTGGTAATGGTTCTGGAAGAACTCCTCGGCAACCTGCGGGAACAGGGCATAGGAGAGAACATCCTCTTCGGACGGATTCAGATAGCCTTTCTCCTTGAGCTCGGCTTCGAACTCAGCGAAGGTCTTGGCTTTAGCGTCCTCGATCGAGCAATCCTCGATGATGTCTTCTGGTGCGATGCCCAGCGTCTTCGTGAGGAAGTCGCGATCGATAGCGACCGGCGTACGGCCAAATTTACCACGGGCGAGGTCTTTGAATTCTTTCGGAACCATCTTATAGCGCTCACCGCTCATGACGTTGAACGTAGCCATCGTGCCGACAATCTGAGAGGACGGCGTGACGAGCGGCGGGTAGCCGAGGTCTTTGCGGACGCGCGGCATCTCATCGAGCAGATCCTGGTATTTGTCTTCCATGCCGGCTTCTTTGAGCTGGTTGGCGAGGTTCGAGAGCATGCCGCCCGGAATCTGGAAGTCGAGGACGTTCGGGTTGATATCGAAATAGCCTTTGAGGTTGAATTCGTTGATGATGCGTTTCTTGACACTGAGGAAGTGCTTGGAAATCGGCGTGAGTTTCTGGACGTCGATGCCCGTATCGTATTCCGTGCCTTCAAGTGCGCGGACCATCGTTTCCGTGCATGGCTGGGACGTGTCCGAGGAGAACGGAGCAAGGGCCGTATCGATGATGTCGACACCGGCTTCGATGGCTTTGAGGTAGGTTGCATGGCCGAAACCGGACGTGCAGTGCGTGTGGAGCTCGACCGGGATGTCAAGCGCAGCCTTGAGCTTCTTGACGAGGTCTTCGGCTACATACGGCTTGAGCAGGCCGGACATATCTTTGATGCAGACGGAGTGGCAGCCCATATCCTGCAGCTCTTTAGCCAGCTCGACGAATTTTTCGTTCGTATGGACCGGGCTGATGGTATAGACGAGACAGCCCTGGACTTCCGGCTTCTCGGGGCAGTTGAGCGCTGCATTGATGGCAACTTTGAGGTTGCGGACGTCGTTTAAGGCATCGAAGATGCGGAATACGCCGACACCGTGCTGGGATGCCTTCTGAACGAATTTTTCTACGACATCGTTGGAGTAGTGATTATAGCCCAGGAGATTCTGGCCGCGCAGCAGCATCTGGATCGGGGTGTTGAGATTGGCCTTCAAGGTGTCGAGCCGCTCCCAAGGATCTTCGCCGAGGAAACGCAGGCAGGTATCGAACGTTGCACCGCCCCAGGCTTCGAGTGCCTTGTAACCTACCGCGTCAAGGGCCTCAAGCTGTGGGAGCATATCTTCAATACGCATGCGCGTTGCGCACAGGGACTGATGACCGTCACGCAGGACCGTCTCCATAATCTGAACTGGTTTCTTTGCCATAATCAACACTCTCCTCTGAATTATTGATACATAACTATCGATTATCGATGTTATGGTATCGAAAGGCCTGGTTTTTGTTTTTGTATTGCAGATGAAGCCTTGATAGCATTGGCTTGCAAGACTGTCTGCACATTTAACATCACAAGAATAGTATAGGTACTAAAAAGTTCTTTGTCAATGGAAAATGTGATTCTTTTCTCAAACTATAACTAATTTGAATTATAGTCTTGGTTTATCGTGCAATAGTTTATTTTAAGGTTCGTTTTTGCGGTTCGGAAGGGCTGCGGATTCTTTGCTGGACAAAACGGGCAAATCTGCGGTACTATGTTACGTAGATTGCATTTATATAATATTAAAGTGGATAGGAAGACGGATTGATGGATGATCGTGTATCAAAACTGCATATGATGGTTGTGGTTCTGCTGGTGATGGCAGTGATTGGCGCAGTGGGATTTTTCAGCGTGGTGGAATATTCCAAGCAGCAGCTTCTGGCTGACAGCCTTGCGAAGGGCAAGGCCATGCTGGCGGAGCAGGATTACCAGTCGGCCCGTGTGTATCTGTCTATGTTTGAAGAAAAGGGAAAGACGGAGCTCGGGTATAATCTCTATGGTTTTACGGCGGCGATGCTTGCCTACCGGACGTATCTGGGAACTGGCGACATCAATCAGCTGCAAGTGGCCAGTGATTATCTTGCACAGATCAATATGGGGAATCTGGCGGGCTATGCGGGCAAGGCGCAGGAGCTGAAAGCGAAGGTCGATGACTGCCTGGCCTCCTATCAGGAGCAGGTGGAGGCACAGCAGCAGGCTGAGGCCGCAGCGGCAGCGGCTGAGGAAGAGAAAAAGGCACCCAAAGCCGAGGCCAGAACGGAAAAGGCAGCCCGCGCGGCAGAGGAGAAGACTGCAGCATCAAAAGAAGCGGCGGCAAAGCCAAAAGCGGCGCCAGCGCCGAAAGCAGCTGCGGCACCACCGCCGAAGGCAGCGGCGCCAGCTGGCAAGGACAAAAAATAACGAAAACAGATAGAAGGAAAACAGTGCTTGCAGGAGCACTGTTTTTTATATTTATGCAGAAATGCTTGCATTTTTTTGCAAATAAGGTATGATAGATAAGTATGATTCAAGAAAGAAGGAAGCGAATGGAACGGACAACGGAATTCGGGGCAGAAATAAGTAAAGGGTATTCCTGGAAGACAAAGCTGAAATTCCTGCTTTGCTCAGGCTTTGGCTGCTTTATGTTTCTGTTTCCTCTCAACAACTCAGACAGTGATTTCAACACGGTGCTCAGCGTATTGACTGAGATGCTGGATAAGGCCGTGCAGGCAAATCTGCCCTGGCTGCTTACTGTAATCGTGATGATTTCGGCGCTCGGGGCGCTGATGGGGCTGTTTTGGCGGCCGGCGGCAATCCGCAAGATAGACTGGCTGGCCGATTTGCTGTTCGTGTCGCGGCCTTATGCCGTGACGCGTTTGGTCGCCCTGTTTGTCACGCTTTGCGTGGCTTTGGGGGCAGGCCCGGAAATCGTGCGCAGTGATGATGTGGGCGGCAGCATGGTGTCGCTGTCACAGACCTTGATTGCGATTGCGGTAACGCTGAGCTTTGTTTTGCCGTTCTTGACCGATTGCGGCATCATGGAGTTTACAGGCATATTATTGAAACCTCTGATCCGTCCCTTGTTCCGCGTGCCGGGGCGGGCATCGGTGGACCTCATTGCCTCATGGCTGGCCTCTTCGAATACGGCTGTGTTGATTACGGGGAACCAGTATCAGAGTGGTTTTTACAGCAAGCGCGAAGCGGCGTCGATCATGACGAATTTCTCGCTCGTATCGATACCTTTTTGCATGGTCGTGGCAGAGACCTTGCATGTGACGCAGCATTTCCTGCTGCTCTATGCATCGGTCACGGCGATTGGCCTCTTGCTGGCTGCTATTGGCGTGCGTATCCGGCCGCTGTCAGCTATTCCTGACAGTTATTGCGGGGAGAAGAAAATCAACGAAGAAGTGCCGCCCGATGTTTCGCTTTTGCGCTGGGCCTGGGCGGCAGCGCTGAATCGTGCCGAGAGATTCAATCTGCGCGTGGCACTCGATGCAGCCGTCAAGATGACAATCGGAATCATCCTGGATCTTATCCCGATTGTCATTGCCTGGGGCACGATCGGTACCTTGCTGGTCAATGAAACGGCCATCATGCAGTGGATTTCCTATCCGATGGGCCTGTATCTGAGTCTTTTTGGTGTCGAGGGCGCTTTCCAGATTGCGCCGGCGACGCTGGTGGGCTTTATCGATATGTTCATCCCGGCTTTGATTACGAGCCAGGATTTGCCAGCTGCTACGCGCTTCCTCGTTGCCGGTTTGTCGCTCGTGCAGATCATCTATCTGACCGAGGTCGGCAGCATTATCGTCAAATCCGGCGTCGGACTGGATTTCAAGCGCCTGTTTATCATCTTCTTGGAGCGCACGATCATTGCCATTCCGCTGCTGGTGCTGGTATCGCATTTGCTTTGACCGGTCAATGGGGCTGGCTGTGAGAATTTGACATGTCAAAAACGCTGTGTACAAAGTGCACGGCGTTTTTTTTTATCAAATTATTAGGTGCCTTATATAAACTTTTAACGAAACGCGACGATAATATAAGTGTAGGTTGTTTGTGGTGCAGGAAAGGAGGTGGAGCGGATGAGTATCCAGGCGGTAAATGCGGCCAGCAGAATGCAGTATGGAGAGCAGCCGGAAAGGCCGGCAGCGTATGTCCGGAAGACGGCACAACCTGCATCCTTTAGCGAAATCTTGGAAAGTCTGACAAGTGCGCCGGCTGCAAGTGATAGCAGTGTTGCGACAGTGACGGTTACCAAGGTTTTGCCTGACGGTTCGTTAGTTCTCGTCAAGATGCAGGGGAACCAGGTGATTTCCCAGTCGAAGCTGAGCGGTGCCAGTGTCCAGATGCAGCAAAATATGCTGGGGTCTTCAGGTGTACTTCCGCAGGAGTATCTGGCGAAAAGTACGTCTGCGGCGGGCTCTCTGTTCAGTGCGTCGATTTGATGAGAGGATTTGTCGATTGATGGCTATAGGATGGATGGATCGGGATAATGGAATATCATAAGAAAAGAAAGCGGCCCACATCATGATGGATGTGAGCCGCTTTCTTTTCTTATGTTTTTCTTATGCTTCGACTTCGACAAGCTCAATCATGAAATTGAGCTCTTTGCCTGCCATTTCATGGTTGGCATCAAAGGTAATCGTTGTAGCGGTTTTTTCCGTTACAGTCACGGGAACCGGCTGGCCCAGCGAGTTCTGCAGGGCAACGCGCTGGCCGACCTCCAAGCCCTCGGAACCTGGCAGCTGGCTGATTTCCATCGTGACGATGTTTTCCTCCGACGGCATGCCATAGGCTTCTTCCGGCTGCAGGTGGATGTCCTTGGTCTCGCCGACCGCCATATCTTTGACGGCTTCGTCGAAGCCTTTGATCATCATGCCGGCACCGCAGACAAACTCGAGCGGTTCACCACGGTCATAGGACGAATCGAATTTCGTGCCATCGTTGAGCGTGCCGGTGTAGTGTACTTTGACTTTTTTATTTTCGTTGCTCATGAATATGCTCCTATCGTAAAAGGTTTGTAAAACTTTATCAGTATAGCATATTTCGGCAGAGTTTGCCATGGATAGATGGCTGTCAGGGGCGGAAGGCGCTGGCCAGCTGCTCGAGTCCTTGCTTTAGCGTATGCCAGGGGCAGGCGATGTTGATGCGCTGGAATCCTTGGCCGGCAGGGCCGAAGATATGGCCGCTGTCGAGCCAGAGCTTGGCTTTATGGATGATCCGTTCATCCAGCTCGTCATCGGTAAGGCCGTAGGCGGAAAAATCCAGCCAAAGCAAATAGGTGCCTTCGGGCTCAATCAAGCGTACCTGTGGAAGTTCCTGCTGTAGGTACGCTTTTGTTTTTTGGTAGTTGCTTTCCAGATATGTGCGCAATTCGCAGAGCCATTCTTCGCCATGGGCATAGGCGGCTTGGGCGGCGAAGAGTCCCAGGCTGTTTGGCTGGCTGTAGCCGGCTGCGGCCAGTTCATGCTTGAATTTCCGGCGCAGCGAGGCGTTTTCGATGAAGATGTTCGATAGCTGCAGGCCCGCAAGGTTGAAGGTCTTGCTCGGGGCGGTACAGGTAATGACACGCTGGGCGATTTGGGGAGACAGCGATGCGAGTACGGTATGTTTGTAACCAGGCCGGACGAACTCGTGATGGATTTCGTCGGCCACGATGAGCACATCGTGCCGCTCGCAAATATCTGCCAGGCGCAGGAGTTCCTCACGGCTCCAGACGCGGCCCACTGGATTGTGCGGGCTGCAGAGCAGGAAGAGCTTGACGTTTCCGGTGACAATCTTTTCCTCGAAGTCGGCAAAATCGATGACATAGTGTCCGTCCTGTTCTTTGAGCGGGCTGTTGACAAGCCGGCGGCCGTTGTCGGTGATGGATTCCGTGAAGGGATAATAGACCGGCTGCTGGATGAGGACGCCGTCGCCAGGCTGGGTGAAGGCACGGATGGCCGTGCAGAGCGCGAAGACAACACCCGGTGTTATGACGAGGGCCTCCGCAGAGGGCGTCCAGTCATGGTGCGAGCGGAACCAGTCGATCAGAACGTCCTTGTAGGCTGCCTTCGGGTCAGTGTAGCCAAAGATGCCATGCGCTACGCGGCGCGAGAGTTCATCAAGGACAGGCTGCGGCGCACGGAAATCCATGTCGGCAACCCAGAAGGGCAGGATGTCCTGGGGATAGCCGCGTTCGGCGGCAAAATCGTATTTGAGGCAGGAGGTGCCACGGCGGTCGATGATTTCGTCAAAGTTGGTGGGCATGGGAAACGCTCCTTTCTGCGGAATCAGTCTTGCAGGGCTTGGTCAAGGTCGGTGATGATGTCGTCAGCCTCCTCGATGCCGACGGACAGCCGCAGCAGACGGTCGTCAAGGCCGGTGCGGGCCAGAAGCTCTGCGGGCATCTCGGCATGGGTCTGGGCCAGCGGATAGGTCAGCAGCGTCTCCACGCCGCCGAGGCTTTCGGCAAAGCAGATGAGGTGCAGCTTTCCAAGGGCTTTTTTGGCCAGATCGGCAGACTTGACCTTGAAGGAGATCATGCTGCCGTTGCCCGAGGCCTGACATCGCTGCAATCCGTAACCAGGATGGCTGGGAAGGCCTACATAATAAACGTCGGTGACAGCCGGATGGGTTTGCAGCCACTGGGCGATCTTCAAGGCATTTTCAGACTGGCGCTCGACGCGCAGGCCCAGCGTCTTGATGCTGCGCAGCAGCAGCCAGGAATCCAGCGGGGGAAGATTCGGCCCCTCGGATTTGATGAAGAGCTCCAGCTGCTGGGCGTAATCGGCCTGCGCATCGCGGACGACGAGGATGCCGGCGATGATGTCGTTGTGGCCGCAGAGGTATTTTGTGGCGCTGTGCAATACGATATCGGCACCAAGCGTCAGCGGCTTCTGGAAATGCGGCGACAGGAAGGTGTTGTCGACGATGAGCAGGGCCTCGTGGTCATGGGCCAGCTTTGCCAGTGCTTGGATATCACTGATGCGCATCATGGGATTGGAGGGCGTTTCGATAAATATGCCTTTAGTAGCCGGCTTTATATGGGCGGCGGTCAGTTCGAGATCGGCCGTATCTACATATTCGAATTGGATGTTGTAGCGTGTGTAGATGTCGTTAGCCAGACGGACGGTGCCACCATAAAGGTCCTCGGATAGCAGGACATGGTCGCCGGGCCGGAAGAGGTGCAGGACCATATTGATGGCAGCCATGCCGGAGGACAGCGCCCAGCTGCGCTCGCCACGCTCCAGCAGCGCCATGGTCTTCTCGAGCTCGTCGCGGGTCGGATTGGCGACGCGGCCATAATCGTAGCCGGTACTCTGCTGGAACGCAGGATGGCGATAAGTCGCAGATGTATAGATGGGGGCACTGATAGCACCCGTGGAATCGAATGTATGTGTACCGTGAACTTCGAGCGAAAAGTCGTGCATAGGAATTCCTCCTTGTATAGGTATATCATATTTCTTTGGTATGTTAAATATGATATACGGAAAGCATGTTGCTGTCAATGTTTTTTCGTTTATATATATATATTAGTTAGATTTTGCCAGTGGAAAAATAAGTTTACAAAATTACAAATACATACTTGACATATATGATAATTTGAATTATGATAGCTACAACGATTAGATAAAACATACATGTTAACTATGAAATATAAGACAGAGGTGGATGTTTATGACAATCAACAGAAAACAACTGGTACTCGATGCTTTAGATGGAAAAGGCGTGGAACGGATCCCGTCAGGATTCTGGTTTCACTTTCTTGATGATGAGATTGGTTCGGATGCCTTTGCTCATCCAGAACTGAGTCAGAAGGTACTGGCAAAACAGATTGAGTATATCGATTCGTTCCGGCCCGATTACGTCAAGATCATGACGGATGGTTTCTTCCATTACAATCATCCACAGGTTGCGGCGGCTCAGCGTGTAGAAGACCTCAAGGATCTGCAGCCGCTGGCAGAGGATGATCCCTGGTTCACCCGGCAGATTGAGTATGCGCGGCAGCTGGTGCAGCGCTACGGTGATGAGATTGCATTGTTCTACAATGTCTTTGGTGCCAACACAACATTTCGTTTCATGCAGTCCCATTGGGAGAAGGGCGAAGAGAAACTCGTTTCCTTTATCCGCGAAGACAAAGAAACGGTCCGTGAGGCCTTCGATGTGATCTCTTCCGATTTGGCGAAATTGGCCAAACGGCTAATCACGGAGGCACATGTTACAGGTATCTATTTCAGCGTGCAGAACCTGCTCGGCGATGGCATTACCCGTGAAATCTACGAGGATGTGCTGGCACCGGGCGAGAAGAAGATCCTGGCGGCAGCGAACAGCGCCAGTGACTACAATATCCTGCATGTCTGCGGCTATGCCGGTCACCACAACCGTCTCGAGTGGTATGAGGACTACGAGGTCAAGGCCGTCAACTGGGCGGTTTCCGTTGAGCATGTATCATTGGAAGAAGGCCAGCAGATCTTCGACGGTCGCACGGTCATCGGCGGGTTTGGCAACCTTACTTCCGATGTGCTCTATCGCGGCAGCAAAGAGGAAATCCAGCAGGAAACGCGCCGGCTCATCGCCAAGGCTGGCCGCCGCGGCGTTATCCTCGGGGCTGACTGCACGGTGCCAAGAGATATTGATTGGCAGCATCTGGAATGGGTGCGCGAAGCCGCTGTCTGATGCAGGGCAGCTGTTGTGGATTGGATGATAGTTTTTGATAGGAGGAATTCATGATGAATATTCGCAAGATAGGGAAACTTATTACGGCAGGTCTTTTGGCAGGTGTGCTTACGGTGGCTGCTGGCTGCGGCGGCAACAAAGCGGCAGAGAAACCGGCCGATGGCAAGAAGGTCATCACCGTGGCGCATACCAACTATTATGTACCGTATGATTATGTCAATGAACAGGGAGAGTCGGATGGCTTTGAGGTCGCAGTCATGAAGGAAGTGGCCAAGAAACTGCCGCAGTATGAATTCAAATTCGTACCGACGTCCGATGATGATCTGCTCATCGGTGTGGAGTCTGGCAAGTATAACGTGGGGACGAAGGGCATTTGGATTACGGATGCGCGCAAGAAAAAATATGTATTCCCGAAAAACAATATCGGTGCCAGCGTAATTGGACTGGTCATCCGCAAAGATACGGCCAATGAGATCAAGGACTTGTCGTCCTTTGCACAGTTCAGCGGCAAGCTCGTACCGATTGCGCCGCAGGATGCACGCTACATGGTCATCGATTCGTACAACAAAGAGCATCAGGATAAGCCCATCAAGCTCGTCTCGTCGGAGGCTTTCCAGATCGCCGATGCCTATAGCTGGGTAATGGAAGGCCGCTACGATGGCTATCTGGAGGTAGAGCTCAGCTATAAGAATAACATCCAGAAAGAGGATGCACCGTATCATCAGTTCGACGATAAGCTGACGTATATCCGTTATAAGGGCATTCCGACGTATCCAATCTTCAACAAGAATGAGCAGCAGTTTGCCGATGAATACGATAAGGCCATTGAGGAGCTGCGCAGTGAAGGCAAGATTGCTGAGTTGGAGCAGAAGTATTTCGGGGAAAGCTTGTCTTCCTATCTGAAATAATCGAGACAGAAAGAAGGGGTTGCCATGGATACCAGAGCTTTTGATCCGGTCATGATTTTTACGGTCATGCCGGATCTGCTGGAATATCTTGATGTAACGCTGCTGGTAGGCGCTGGCAGTATCATAGGGGGATCGCTGCTGGGGATGCTGCTGGCCTGGGCGAAAATAGGCGGCACGCGCGGATTGCGCTGGCTGGCGCAGGGGTACACTTATGTCATGCGGTGCACACCGTCCATCGTCCTGCTGTTCATCGTGTTCTATGGGCTGCCTCAACTGATGGATGCACTGTTCTCATATAATATCAATCAGATGAATCGGGCGGTATTTGCTATTCTCACATTTGTGCTACTGTTTGGTGCCTATATATCGGAGGTGTTCCGGTCAGCATATCTGGCTGTACCACAGGGACAGTACGAGGCTGCGGTGAGCATCGGCATCCCGCCGATAAAGGCCTTTTTCCTGGTTATGCTGCCTCAGGCGGCCGTGGTTGCCCTGCCGAACTTTGCCAACTCGACCATCAATCTGTTGAAGGAAGGGGCGCTGGCTTATACCATCGGTTTGATTGACATGATAGGACAGGGGAATCTTATCATTGCTCAGAATTTCGGGGCCTATGGTATTGAGGTCTACACAGCCTGCATGCTGATCTATTGGGGGATGACTTTGCTGCTGGAACGAGTCTTTGACTGGCTGGAAGCACGTCTGGATAAGGGGCAGACGCTGGCTATCCGCAGCAAAGACGCGACGGGGAAAGAGAAGAATGGTTGGAAAGAGTGGCTGAAAGGAGGGGAAGCGCATGGAATTGGATTATGAGTTCATGGCCAGGACCTTTGGCGAAGTCTGGAAGGGGGCAGGTGTGACCTTGTCCTTGACGGCGCTGTCTCTGCTGCTGGCCTTCCTGCCGGCCTTCTATCTGGCAGTCTTGAGGATTCGGGGGAACTCCTCGAGCAGCCGGCTGGCGGCGCTTTATGTTTCCTTTGTGCGCGGTACGCCAATCATCCTGCAGATCCTGCTGCTATACAGTCTGTTGCCGAGCCTTATCCATGCGGTGCTCAAAGCGGCTGGTAGCAGCATCAACATTTTTGAGACAATCGATCCGTTCTGGTATGCAGTGGTTGTATTTGCTTTAAATACGACAGCCCTGCTGACGGAGGTCTTTCGCTCGGCACTGCTGAGTATACCGAAGGGGCAGCTTGAAGCAGGCCTGTCGATAGGCCTTTCGGAAGTCCAGACATATTTGCGCGTGATCATTCCGCAGGCACTGGTGGTGGCTCTGCCAGCTATCTGCAATATCACGGTCAATCTGATAAAGGGAACATCGCTTGCCTTCCTGATGACGGTCAAGGATGTCATGGCATTGGGCAAGATTGCAGCTTCGTATGGGTATAACTATATCGAAGCGTATCTGGATGTATTTCTGGTGTATCTGGTACTTTGCACGCTTGTCCAGTGGTCGTACCATTTTGCTGAGCGTCGTTTGGGAGCATTCCGCGGGAATGCATGATAGAAAGTGGGTGGTTGCATGTTGATGCAGATTCGTGGTGTACGTAAATCCTTTCAAGATAATACAGTCCTTCGTGATGTGAATATGGATCTGGACCGCGGCGATGTGGTCGTTATCCTGGGGCCTTCTGGCTCGGGCAAAACGACGTTTCTTCGCTGTCTCAATTTCCTTGAGCAGGCTGATGCGGGGAGCATGGAGCTTGATGGGGTAAAACTTGACTTGTCAAAAGCGTCCTCCAAAGAGATTGCTGGAGTGCGCAAGAAGACGGCTTTTGTGTTCCAGAATTACAATCTCTTTGCCAATAAGACGGCGCTAGAGAATGTGACACTGGGGCTCACGGCAGGTCGTGGCATGGGGAAGGATGAAGCGCGGGAAATCGGTCTGCGCGCCTTGCGCAAGGTCGGTTTAGCCGAGCGGGCGGATTACTATCCGGCCCAGCTTTCCGGCGGACAGCAGCAGCGCGTGGGAATCGCGCGGGCGATTGCGGTTCGCCCGGATGTGGTCCTTTTCGATGAGCCGACTTCAGCGCTTGATCCGGAGCTGGTGGGCGAGGTGCTGCAGGTCATGCGGAGCCTGGCTGAGGAAGGCATGACCATGATAGTGGTCACGCACGAGATGAAATTTGCCCGCGATGTAGCGTCACATGTCATTTTCATGGCTGATGGTGTGGTCGTGGAAGAGGGAACGAGTGAAGAGTTCTTTACGAATCCGCAGCAGGAAAGGACCAAGAAATTCCTCAAGCGGATACTACCGGAAA
Source organism: Pseudoselenomonas caprae (assembly GCF_008271345.1). Taxonomy (NCBI): domain Bacteria; kingdom Bacillati; phylum Bacillota; class Negativicutes; order Selenomonadales; family Selenomonadaceae; genus Pseudoselenomonas; species Pseudoselenomonas caprae. Next base: position 58,912 of record NZ_VTOZ01000008.1, on the reverse strand, counting down.
CATATGAAGATCCGGCTGTGCGAATTTAAGGGAAGAAGGCTTTGTTATGAGTTTGTCAGGAAAGACCGCACTGGTAAGCGGGGGAAATCGCGGCATTGGCCGGGCCATCGTGGAACGGTTGGCCCGCGAGGGAAGTAAAGTATTGTTCCTGGGCCGCAATGAAAGGGAAAACCGGCAGGTGGAGGCAGAAATCAACCGCCTTTATCCAGACGCTGTCCGTGGCTTTGCTGTAGACGTTGCCGATGAGGCGGCGGTCAATGACTGGTTCGCCGCGGTAGCGGAGCAATATGACTCGCTCGATATCCTCGTGAATAATGCTGGTATCTGTCAGCTCAGCAAGAGTTTCACGGAAGTCTCCGATGCTGACTGGGCGGCAACGCTTGGTGTCAATCTTTATGGTGTGATTCATTTGACACGTCAAATCATACCACGGATGAAGAATGCGCATGGCGGCAAGATCGTTCATGTGGCTTCCTTGGCGGCAGAGGTGGGCGGTATTGCTACCGCTGCCGATTATGTCGGCAGCAAAGCGGCGGTGATTGGCCTTACAAAATCGCTGGCGCGGGAGCTGGCTCCGTATCAGATCAATGTGAATGCAGTCGCTCCAGGATTCGTGCGCACGCAGATGACCGAAGCGATGGCTGTGGACGAGTCAATCATCCCACTGGGGCGTATGGCAGAACCTGAGGATATTGCGAGCGCGGTATATTTCCTGGTATCGGAAGAGTCCCGTTGCATCACAGGAACTACCCTTGATATCAATGGTGGCCTTTTTATGAAATGAACATGTCGTCAGAACCGGGCAGCGAGGAAGCGTCCCGGTTTTTTGTCCAGCTATTGACACTGGCAGAGGCTATGGGTAAGATGGAGATTGTATCATTGCGATTGAAAAAGGTCAGGGATTTCCATGGCTGTAAGAAAGGGTCTGTTTTATGAAAAATCCGTTGCGCTATCAGATTTCTGAATACGATTGCGGCCCGACTTCGCTGTTGAATGCGTTGAGCTTTCTGTTCGAGCGGGAGGAGATATCGCCGGAGCTTATCCGCAACATCATGCTGTATTCCTTGGACTGCTACGAACGCGGCGGTGTGCTCGGCCAGCGGGGGACCTCGCGCATGGCCATGATGTTCCTGTCCAACTGGCTTGATGGTGTGGGCAAGACCGGCGTCCTGCCGATCGAGAGCCGGTATCTGGCGGGAAAAGACGTTTATATGGGGGAGAACAGTCTCGTCGTCGATGCCCTGCGCCGTCAAGGGGCAGCTGTGGTGCGCTTGAATCTGGATGGCGACCACTATGTGCTGCTGACAGGCGTAGACGGAGAGCGGATCTATCTGTTCGACCCGTATCTGCTGGAGCAGGCGCTGGCTGACAAGTCAATCGAATCCACGGAAGCACATCCGAAAGCCTACAACCGTATCGTGCCCTTTGCGTATTTTAACCGTGAAGAACAGGGGTTATATGCACTGGGCCCTGCCGAGGAGCGTGAGGCGGTGCTGTTCTTCAACCAGAATACGAAGCTTACCGCCGAGAAGACCATCGAGTACTTCATCTGATGGCACAGAGGAGAAAACAACATAGGCAGATGACTGAGCAGCGGTCAGGAAAAAACATGTAGTTGGTTACGAACATGATTTTTTCTGGCCGCTGTTTTTGTTGTTCCTGTAATTGACAGATTATGATTATCAATATATGATGATAATCATTACTGCGTAGACATAAAAAGAAAGGATATGAATGATTTGCGTTGGTTATATTGGACTGTGGGGATTGCTGGGGTGATTTTCACTGCGGGGCTTGCTGTCTCGGTGGGGGTTGTGGCGATTCCCTGGTCAGAGACAGTGTCGGTGCTGGCTGGGACCATAGGGCTGCCAGTGGAGGCAGCGGTTCCTCAGGGGCATTACGATATCATCTGGGAATTGAGAATGCCGCGGGTCATGCTGGCGGCCTTGGCGGGAGCCGGGCTGGCACTTTGTGGCATGGTCATGCAGGCGCTGGTACAGAATCCGCTGGCTGAGCCGTATATCCTGGGGGTAGCCTCGGGGGCCTCGCTGGGAGCTGTCATGGTCATTATGCTGGGGGGGAGTGCTTTCCTTGCTGGCATGGGGGTATCGGCAGGGGCTTTTGCCGGTGCGGTGGCAGCGACTGTCATTGTTGTGCTGTTGGCGGGGAGAGAGCAGAGCGCCGCAGCGGTACGGCTGATTTTGGCTGGTGCAGTGGTAAGTGCCTTATTTTCAGCACTGGCTAATCTGGTGGTGTATCTAGCCAATGATGCAGAAGGGATGCGCAGTGCAGCGTTCTGGACGATGGGCTCGCTGGCAGGCGCGCGCTGGGATAATCTGTGGCTGCCGGGGATGGCAGTGCTGGCAGGCGGCGTGTTCTTTGCCTTGCGTCTGCGTGAGCTCAATGCGATGCTGCTCGGCGAAGAAACGGCAATCACGTTGGGCGTGGACTTGACGCATGAGCGCCGTAAATATCTGGTCCTTACGGCATTGCTTACAGGAATCATTGTTTCGGCCTGTGGGATTTTCGGATTTGTTGGTCTCATTGTTCCGCATGGTGTGCGGATGCTTTTGGGGGCAGATCATCGCCGTGTATTGCCAGGCGTGATGCTGGCCGGGGCAATCTTTTTGATGCTGGTTGATATGCTTTGCCGTGTGTTGCTGCCAAGCGGCGAGTTGCCGATTGGAATCGTGACCGCACTGGTGGGAGCGCCGCTCTTTATGCGGCTGTTATTCCGGGCGGATGGCGGGCTGCGTTGCTGAAAGGGGCGTATATGCTGGATTTAGAAATAAAAGATCTATCGTTTTCGCTGCGGGGAAAAGAAATCCTGCAGGATATTTCGCTGGCGGTGAAACGCGGGGAGTTTGTGGGCATCATCGGCCCTAATGGTAGTGGGAAGTCGACACTGCTCAAGCATGTGTATCGTGTCCTGCAGCCGCAGCGGGGCGAAATCGTCCTGCTTGGGCGGCGGCTGGCGGATATGCCGCTGGCGGTGTCGGCACAGCAGATGGCTGTCGTGGGCCAGTTCCATACGGTGGCCTTTGACTTTTCGGTTTACGATATGGTGATGATGGGGCGGATTCCCCAGCAGCGCCATGGCGGCAGGATAACCCGGCAGGACAAGGCGGCGGTTGAGCGGGCCCTGCAGCTGGTGGGCATGGACGGTATGGCCAGCCGCCGCTTCCAGTCCTTGTCGGGCGGGGAGCAGCAGCGGGTGGTGATGGCCCGGGCGCTGGCACAGGAGCCGCGCTTCCTGCTGCTGGATGAACCGACGAACCATTTGGATATCCGCTACCAGATGCAGCTGCTGGAGCTGGCGGCCGGCTTGGACATCGGTGTCCTGGCGGTGCTGCATGATCTGAATCTGGCGGCTATGTACTGCCAGCGTTTATATGTCCTGAAGGGCGGGCGGCTCACTGCCGCGGGAGAGCCGCGGGAGATATTGACACCAGAGCTCGTGCGGCAGGTATATGGGGTGACCTGCGAAGTGCTCCGTGGGCAGGCAGAGCGGCCTGTCATCGTATTTGGCCGGGAGGCCGTGGTGATATGAGGAGGTACCTGCTGGTTTTATTGACAGGCCTCAGCGTGTTCTTCGCCGGCTGCGGCCGGGACGGTGAGCAGGCAGCGGCTGGCCAGGTGATTCAGAATTTTGACGCAAATGGCTATGCCCGCCGGACGGTGCTGCATGGTGTACCGCAGCGCGTGCTCATCTTATATCCTGGGGCAGCGGAGGCCATGCTGGAGCTGGGGCTTGATGAACATATCCTGCAGACCGTCGGGGCCTATGGCAGTGAGCCGCCGGAGCTGGAAGCCCGCTTTGCGGAGCTTCCCAAGGTGAGAGCTGCCTTTGTGCCGGCCCAGGAGGAGGTATTCGCCCTGCAGCCGGATCTCATCATCGGCTGGGCGCATAATTTCTCGTCACAGGAGCTGGGGGAAGCACAGACCTGGCAGACGCGGGGAATCGGTGCGTATATCGTGCCGGCGACGCTGCCGGGCCGCTCGCTGACGCTGGAGGATGCGGTCTATCCGTTCCTGCGGGATCTGGGGCAGATGTTTGGCGTCGAGCAGCGCGCGGAGGCGTATATCGCCTCATGCCGCCGCCAAGAAGAAAGGGCGATGAGCCAGGTAGCGGACTTGCCGGTGGCAACCGCTGTGGTCCTGCAGGATCATGGCCGCTCGACGTATTCGCTCTACGATGCCAGCTATCTGATCGACGATGTGCTCGCAAAGGCTGGCTTTGCGAATCTGGTGCGCCGCAAGACTTCCATGGTCGGCCCCGAGCGGATATTGGCTTATGATCCGGATTATCTGGTCTATGTCTCGCTGCCAGGAAAGGATGGCAGCGACCTCAGCGAGGAAGACGCGCTGGGTCTGGTCAACGCGAATCCGGATCTTAAGCGTCTGCGGGCGGTGCAGCAGGGACATGTCATCGTCATCCCGTTTGCAGAGGTGAACAGCGGCAATGGCCGTGCAATTGATGCGCTAAATCGCCTGGTGACAGGCAGAATTAGAAATAGATAAAAATCTTCTACGATTTGCAGAAAGGATTTAGGAACTGTATGAAAAAGTATTCGGAGAAAAAATTGCTGGCGGCATTGGTCTGTGGAGCCATTTCGCTGGGCGGAGCAAATTATGCGGCGGCTGAGCAGGCTGCAGATGCTCCGTTGGAGGAATTCTCGCTCGATGATTATGTGGTGACGGCCAATCGCATGAAGGTGCGGGAGAAGGCCGTGGCGGCAGATGTCACGGTGGTGACGGCTGAGGAGATTGCGAAGGGGAATTTCGCGACGGTGACGGATGCTCTGCGGGATAAGGGCGTCAACGTCAAGACGAATACGACGGGCAGCTATGTCGAACTCAATGGTGACAGCCGCGTGCTGCTGATGGTGAATGGACGCCGTACCAACTGGAATCATGGGCCGCTGATCAGTGGCGTGAATACGGGCCTTGTCGATCTTGATTCGTTCCAGATCGACGACATCGAGCGCATCGAAGTGGTGCATGGCCCGAACTCCTCCCTTTATGGCAATGCAGCCATGGGCGGTGCCATCAATATCATCACGAAGCGTCCCGAGCCGGGGCAGCATCTGAAGGTGCGCAGTGAGGTCGGCACGCAGGGGCAGTTCCGCGGTGCCCTACGGGTGGAAGGTGGCGACGACAATGTCACCTACGCGCTGTCCGCGAGCCGCGAGGTACGCGGGGATATTGAGTACAATTCCCCGGATCGTGGCAGCCTGACCATCCCCGACACGGGGATGAACCGCACCAGTGAGGCGCTGACGCTGGACAAGAAATTCAAGAATGGCGATCTGCTGAGCTTTGCGTTTGAGAACACCGATGCCAATAAGAGCTCGGCCATCTATGTGGCCAACCCCAATACGGCAGTGCCTGTATACCGGAATGCCCGGACGGAGGAGACGGTCCGTTCGCTGGCGCTGACGTATACCTGGGCACCGCGCTGGGAGAACGCGCCGCAGGATTTCCTGCGCATCTATCAGAATCAGGAAACGATCGATGGCCGCATGAGCGCTGCTTATACGGACGATCTGCGGGCGCTGGGCGCAGAGTATCAGAAGAACTGGCGGCTTGGCGATAAGAATACGCTCATCAGCGGTGTGTCCTACAATCATGAGAATATCCAGGAGGAGAATGACGGCAGCCTTGACCGTTCGGCGGCAACGACTTCTTTATATATGGAAGACAACTGGCAGTTTGATAAGGGCTGGCTGCTGAATTTCGGCACCCGGTGGGAGAACCACAGCGATTTCGGTGCGGATTTCACTTCGCATATCGGCTTGAACAAGGAGCTCTCGCAGGCAACGAATGCCTACATTTCCTGGGGGCAGGCCGTCAACAATCCTACCTTGAAGATGCGCTATGCCAACACCCTGTATTGGGAGGGGAATCCAAATCTCAAGCAGGAGAAATCGGAGACGGTGACGGTCGGCGTCAAGTCGAAACTGTCGGCGGCTACGGATCTGGATCTCAGCATGTATTACAGCAAGGTGGACGATGCCCTGGACTGGATCTATACCGACAAGACGCGGTATTACAATGTTGCCGATGAGACGCGGCGTGGCCTGGACATCAACCTGCGTCATCGCTTCTCGCCGCAGTGGGCGCTGCGCCTTGGCTATGCCTACGCTCAGGTGGAGGAAAGCGGTACGACCTGGAATAACCTGTATCGCAAGAATAACCAGCCCAACCGCTATCTGCTGGGGCTGGGATACCAGCAGGACAAATGGGATGCCGAGGCGACCCTGCAGCATGTGTCTGGCCGCGTGGTCGGGGCGAATGCGTTCCTGGACAGCCAGTATACGACGCTGGATATGGTCGTCAACTATCGGTGCTCGGCGGCTACGAAACTGTATCTCAAGGGCTATAACCTGACCAATGCAAGCTACGAGTCCATTGCGGCAAGTGCTGGCTATTACATGGCGCCGGGGCGCAGCGTGGTCTTTGGTATTCAGCATGCGTTTTGATGATGATGGATTGTGAGGTTCGTATATGGAATATATTGCAACGGGGATAGAATTCTTCCAGAAGGGCGGCGCAGTTATGTATGTGCTCGTGCTTTGCTCGCTGCTGGTGGCAGCGATTGGCGTGGAACGCGCCCTTTACTATCGGCAGGCAGATTCCGGCCGGGAGTTTGCGCGCCGGTTCAGCCAGGAAATGGCGTCTGGCCGTTTCGGTGAGGCGGCCAGCCTTGCCAAGGCGGCCTCCGGCGCACTGGCATCCGTACTGTGGACTGCCATGCATAAGCCAAGCGATGCGCAGGCTGCGCATCATATGGAACTGCAGACGGGAATCGAGCTATCCAGGTTCCGCCAGCGGCTCTATTATCTCAGTGTCATCGTGACGATGGCACCGCTTTTGGGGCTGCTGGGAACCATCAGCGGCATGATTTCGTCCTTCAGTGTGTTCAATGTCACGGCGGGTCAGGCGACGGCTATCACCGGCGGTGTCGGTGAGGCGCTCATCGCTACGGCCATGGGGCTCTGCGTGGCGATCGCCGCTCTGACCGTCCATGCGTATTTTACCCAGCGGGTGGAAAATATCGTCACGGACATGGAGCTCTGCTGCTCGCTGGTTGAGGAGCATCGGGCGGAGCTGCTGGCGGCTGCGGAGGATGCCCAGGATGGCAGCTATGTGCTGGAAGGCGGCGCATTATGAGGCTCAGGGATAGACGGGCCGGTTCGCAGCCTGAAGTCATGATCATTCCGATGATTGACATCATGTTTTTCCTGCTGGTGTTTTTCATGATGAGTACACTGTACATGGTCAATCTGAAGACCGTCGATGTGGAGATGCCCAAGGCACAGCATGCAGAGACGCAGATGAATGTGAACTATCTGGTCACGCTGAAGCAGGATGGCTCGTTGTGGCTCGAAGATAAGCCGGTGGCCGAGCAGGATCTGCTGGAGCGGGCCAAGCAGGAATACAAGCGCAATCCGCACTTTGCCGTTGTGGTACGGGCTGACCAGAATATCGACTATGGTCTGGTGGTCGCCCTGCTGGATAAGCTGCGCGGCGCGGGGATTGCCCGGTTCGGGCTGGCGGCTGAGCCGGGAGGCACCCATGGAGAGTAACAGAAGGCATAAGGCCATAGCCTGGGGCATTTCCGTGGTGATCCATCTGCTGTTGTTTGCCGTGGTGGCTTTGACGGGCCTGTTTGCCAAGCTGTCGTCAGATTCCGATAAGGTGCTGGATGTCACGCTCTACGAGCTGGAGACGGCAGCGGCCGGCGGCGCTGAGGCTGCGGGAGCTGAAAGCGGTGGAAATGCGGAGTCTGCGGCTGGCGATGCTATGGCCGTCACCGTGGAGGAGGCGGTATTGGATCAGTCTGCTGCCGTGGTACGCGCGGTCGAAGAGAAGGCCGCAGCGAAAGCGGAGAGCACGCAGGCTGCCCGGCAGGAAAGCGGCAGTGGGGAGAAGGGGAAGGAATCCAGCCAGACTGGCAGCGGAATGGCAGGGCAAGAAAAGGGAAGCAAAGAAGGGACTGGGATAGGAGAAGGTCAGGAAACGGGAGCAGGCAGTGGCGACAGGGATGATGCCGCTGCCGGGCGCCCCGCTGTGCCGCCGCAGCTTGTCGCTGGTGCGGCGCCTGCATATCCGGAAGGCCTGCGCCGGCAAGGGATAGAGGGGGCGGTGCGCGTGCGCGTGGTCGTTGGCCGGGACGGCAGTGTGGAAAGCGCGGCGGTGACATCGTCTTCGGGGTACGAGGAGATGGATGCTGCTGCCGTGGCGGCTGCGTACCGCTATCGCTTCGCAGCGGCGCGCAACAGCTATGGCGACCCCGTGCGCTGTGCGGTCGGACAGACCGTGCAATTCCGTTTGGATGGAGCAGGATAATGCGTCCGGCTTGGCGAATTAAACAACAGAAATCGTTGACGATTCCGTTGCCAAGCAGAAGGATAGGACGCCTTCCCCATGAACATAATGAGGGATAAGAATGAGGACTGTTGTATGTTGGGAAAGGCATATGACAGTCCTTTTTTGTGCAGGCGGCGTCAGCGCAGCTGTTTCCGCTGCTTGAAGACGAGGACTCGTCCGCGCAGCAGGAACTGGACATTTGCTGGCTGGAAGATCTGTCTCTTAAAAGGGGAGCTGCGAGTATGAGAAATTTTTGGGAAAAACTGTTGTATCGGTTCATGCGGAAGAACCGCAGGAACATCCTGGATAAAATGGTACGCATCGTACTGGGAAGCAATCTGGCGGCAGTGCTCATTTTAGGAGGGATCGCACTCTATGGCATGAGCTTTGCGCTCAGGCAGGCACAGGATATGGGGGAGAGCCTGGGGGAGAATTCCTATGAGAACAGTTCGAGATTGCTGATAAGCCAGCGGCAGGAAGAGCTGGTACATATCGCCCAGGACAATGCGGCTATCATCAATCACAGGATGCTGGACATTTCCCGGAGTGTGCAGGGCGTGGCCAGGGAGGCCGAAGAAATCGAGCGCTATCCGCAGCGGTTCCTGCCACAGGAGGTGAATATCCCGACGCCTGCCAATTACCGCAGCCTGTATCTTTATCTCCAGTATGGGCCGGAGGTTTCGCCGGAGGCTTATCAGAAGCATATCTCCATGATGGCCAATATCGGGGATCTGCTGGCCCGGACGATAGAGAGCAATGACATGGCCGAATCGGTATTCATCACCGCCAAGGATAACTTCACCTTGTCTGTGGATGCCCCACGGGTGCTGGCCGAGGATAAGTCAGATATTCCCAAGCCGCACTATGATGCAGTCGGCAGCGACTGGTACAAGCGGGCAGCTGGCAAGGATGGTCTGGTTTTTACTCCGGTCAGGCGGTTCATGTTCAACAAGAAGCTGGGGATGTTCTGCTCGGTGCCTTATTATGGGGCGGATGGCAGGCTGGCTGGCGTGGCCTGCATGCAGACCTCGCTGGACAATCTGCGCCATATCCTGAAGGAAACCAACCTGCACGATGAGGGCTTCTGCTTCGTGACGGACAACCGGGGATACGTCATCCTGTCTTCCCAGGAGAATGCTGCTGGTAAGGAGCGGGAACTGGAGGTGAATATCCAGAACGACCTCCGGCAGTCGGATAATGCGACGCTGGCGCTGACCATCCGGGAGATGGTGGCCGGAGGGAATGGCGTGCGGCAGACGCAGGTGGATGGCAAGGACTACTACATCGCCTTTGCGCCTATCGAAAGCACGGGCTGGAGCTTTGCGGCCGCCTTTGCCGCTGACGATGTCATCGCTCCGGCGCTACAGAACAAGGCCGGCATTGCCCAGGTCACCAAAGAGAAAACCTCCCTCATGCAGCAGAAGATGTCGCTCATCATATTCCTGATGGTGGTGTTCATCGCTGTCCTGCTGGTGGTGTTCGTTTACAGTGGCAGGAAACTTTCCCGGCAGTTCGTGGCACCTATCCACGAATTGGCAGATGGTGTAAGGGAGATCACCAGCGGCAATCTCAGCAAGAAGGTGGAGATCCGCACAGGGGATGAGATCGAGCATCTGGCAGTCTGTTTCAATGCCATGACCGATGAGCTGCAGACCTATATGAAGAATCTCACCGCAGCCACGGCCGAGAAGGAGCGCATAGCCACGGAACTTTCCGTTGCCAGAGACATCCAGCTGGGCGCCCTGCCGCAGGAATTCCTGCAGGACAAGAAAAGCATCCAGCTTTATGCGGCCATGTTTGCCGCCAAGGAAGTGGGTGGAGATTTCTATGACTTTTATATGCTGGACGAGAATCATCTGGTGCTGGCGATGGCTGATGTATCGGGCAAGGGGGTGCCTGCGGCCCTGTTCATGATGCGGGCTAAGACGACGCTGAAGAATCTGGTGCTTATGGCAAGGGTACCCGATGATTTCGCCGCGGTCATGACACTGGCCAACCAGGAGCTTTGCCAGGACAATGAGGAAATGATGTTTGTCACCGTCTTCCTGGCCCAGCTGGATCTCACGACGGGTGAGCTCATCTACGTGAATGGTGGCCACAATCCGCCGCTGGTCAGCCATGACGGCCGTTACAGCTATATCCGGGAGGAGCGGAGACAGCCGGCCCTGGGTGCACTGGAAGAGGCAGCTTACGAGGCCCACAGGCTGCGGCTGGCGCCGGGGGAGAAGCTCTTCCTGTATACCGATGGGGTGACGGAAGCCATGGACACGCAGAAGCGCTTCTACTCAGAGGAACGTCTGCAGCAGACGCTGGACCGTATCGATCGTGAGGCCGATGTGCAGGAGATCCTGACAGCGGTCAGACACGATATAGCTGTCCATGCAGAGGGGGCGGAGCAGTCCGACGATATTACCATGCTGGGGCTGATGTACTGTGGGAAATAAGGGCTGGCAGGCATAGGAAGGATTTGCCTGTCGACAAGATCTGGATAATAGAGTTATAATATAGAAAGAATGTTGAGACATAAATTGTGTAAATAAAAAAGGGAGAGCTGAATATACATGTTGGAATTGAGGAACATTTCCTTCCATGTCACGGAGGGAAACAGCCAGGTGGATATCATCCAGGACCTGAGCCTCACCGTTGACAATCGGAAGTTTGTGGTCATCACGGGGCCGAACGGCAGTGGCAAGTCTACCTTGGCAAAAATCATAGCGGGCATTGAGCAGCCCACTTCCGGCCAGATCCTTTTGGACGGGGAAGATATCACCCACAAGAGCATTACGGAGCGGGCAAAGATGGGCATCAGCTTTGCCTTCCAGCAGCCGGTGCGCTTCCGGGGCTTGCAGGTCATCGATCTGCTGCGCTTGGCAGCGGGGAAGAAAATTTCCCATATCAAGGCCTGCGATTATCTTTCCGAGGTAGGGCTCTGTGCCAATGACTATCTCAATCGCGAAGTGAACAGCTCCTTGTCCGGCGGTGAACTCAAGCGTATCGAGATTGCCACCATTCTGGCCAGGAAGACCAATCTGTCCATTTTCGATGAGCCGGAGGCCGGCATCGACCTCTGGAGTTTCCAGAACCTCATCCGCATCTTTGAGAAGATGCGGGAGGAAATCGAGGAAAGCTCCATCATCATCATTTCCCATCAGGAGCGCATCCTGCAGATCGCGGACGAAATCATCGTGCTGGCTGACGGCCGGGTGCAGGAACATGGTGCTGCCAAAGATATCCTGCCCAAGATCATGGACACGGAAGTCAGCATGCCCATGTGCAGGAAGTTTCAGTAAAGGGGAGGCCACGCTATGTTGAAGATGGATGAAATACAGAAAAGACTGCTGCTGGAGGTGGCGGATCTCCACGATGTCCCCATGGGGGCGTATAATCTGCGGGCCAATGGCAAATCCGTGGGCCGCGGCAGCAGTGCCAATATCGAAATCACCTCGAAGGAAGATGGCTCCGGCATCGATATCCACATCAAGCCCGGCACCAAGAATGAGAGCGTGCATATCCCCGTGGTCATGAGCGAAAGCGGCATGAAGGAAACGGTGTATAACGACTTCTACATCGGCGAGGGCGCCGATGTGGTGATCGTGGCAGGCTGCGGCATCGACAACTGCGGTACCCAGGACTCGGAGCATGACGGCGTGCACCGCTTCTTCGTGGGGGAGAATGCCAAGGTCAAGTATGTGGAAAAACATTACGGCTCTGGCGATGGCATGGGGCAGCGCATCCTGAATCCTGTTACGGAAGTGACCATGGAAGCAGGCAGCTCCATGGAGATGGAAATGGTGCAGATCAAGGGCGTGGATTCCACCAGCCGCACCACCAAGGCCAACCTCAAGGCAGATGCCAGCCTGATCGTGCGGGAGCGCCTCATGACTCATGGCAAGCAGTATGCGTACAGCGAATATGAGGTGTCCCTGGATGGAGAAAATGCCAGTGCTGATGTGGTGTCCCGCGGCGTAGCCAAGGACAAGTCCTATCAGAAGCTGGACCTGCGCATCGTGGGCAACGCTGCCTGCCATGGACATACGGAGTGCGATTCCATCATCATGGACGAGGGTCGCATACTGGCAGTGCCTTCCCTGGAAGCCAACAACGTGGATGCCATGCTGGTGCATGAAGCTGCCATCGGCAAGATTGCCGGCGACCAGCTCATCAAGCTGATGACCTTGGGCTTGACGGAAAAAGAAGCCGAAGAACAGATTGTCAACGGCTTTTTGAAGTAAGAGATAGGGAGCTGTCTCCTGAGTGATTTTTGCTTGGGGGATAGCTTTTTCGCGTCAAGCAGCGTTGACAACAGGAAAAAAATCATTATAATGTATAGTTAGCAAGCTAATCATATTAACGGAGAAGATCATGAAACGGGAAATGGTACCTACTTTTGCCGAGTTGGAACGGCATAAGAAAATCGTGCCGGAGATAAATCCAGCGGCAGTCATCGCCATGCTGAACATCAAGACGGCCAGTGAGGAGATCCAGCAGTCCATTCTGGATGTGCTGCAGCAGGACTATCAGCTGTCAGAGGGGAAATTCTGTGCGCTGGTGGTGCTTCACCAGCATGGCAAAGAGGGCATTGCGCCTTCGCTGCTGGCGGCCAAAGTAGGGGTGACCCGGGCCACCATCAGCAATATGCTCCAGCGCATGGAACGGGATGGACTGGTAGATATCCGTCCCGCGGCACAGGATGGCCGGGCCAAGGTGGTGAGCCTGACGGAAGCGGGCTGCGATTTCATGGAAGGGATCCTGCCGGACCATTATCTGCGGGTCAGCAAGCTCATGGAGAAGCTGACGGAAGCAGAACAGAAAGAGCTTATTATGCTGCTGGAAAAATTAAGTGCCTGAGGCACTTGATTTTTTTGTCAATATAGTTAGCTAGCAAACTATATAAGGAGAGAATAGCGGATGAATACGAAAGAAAAAGCCAAGCGCACAGGGATATTATTCATTGCCCTGCTGATCATCGGGGGGCTGGTGCTGATGTATACGGGCAACGATGCCTTGGTGCTGGCTACGGAGAAGAAAGAGGGTATCCTTACGGCTGAACAGGTGAAGCTGTCCTTTGACTCCGTCGGCGGACGGCTCGTCAAGGAGGCGGTGAAGGAAGGAGACTGGGTTAAGAAAGGCGATGTGATCATGGAGCTTGACGCTACGGACACAGATCTTTCCATCGCCAAATTGAAGACCCAGATTGCCCAGATGGAGGCGCAGATCGCCTCGGCCAGCGGAACGCAGGGGATCAACTACCTCAAAGCGGATACAGATGAAAGCCAGAACTATCGCGGCATCGATCAGCAGCAGGCTGCGGTACAGTCTGCCAGTGTGACCTTGAAGAATGCCCGGATCGACTATGACCGCAAGGCTGCGCTGCTGGAGGCTGGCGCCATTGCCCAGTCCCAGCTGGATGATGCGGAGATGGCCCTCAATGTGGCGCAGGCCAATCTGGAGCAGCAGAAACAGCTGCTGAATAAACTGACTGCCGCCACCAACGGCAGCGGTACGGACGCCATCGCGCAGGAACGGCTGGCCGCTGCCAATATGGCCAACGATGTGGAAGCCCTGCGCCAGCAGAAGGCTGCCCTGGAAGTCCAGCTGAAGGAGCTGGAGGTTGCCAAGGAACGCCTGACCCTGCGTGCCCCGGAGGATGGCAAGATCCTCAAAGTGCTGGCCAAGGAGGGGGAGATGATTTCGCCCTCCACGCCGGTGGTGCTGCTGGAAAGCAGCCGTAGCTACTACGACATCTATGTCAGCGAGAAGCAGGCTGCCCATCTGGCCGAGGGCAAGGTGATCACAGGAACTACGGTGGCTGGGGAAAAGGAGGTTACCGGCACGATCCGTCTTTTGGCGCAGGCCCCGGGTTTTGCTGATCTGAAGAATTCCCGGGAGAAGGGCCAGTCGGACCTGTCCGCCTTCCAGGTACGCATTTACATCGATAAGCAAGAAGGGGTAATCCCAGGCATGACGATTGAGGTGAAAGACAGTGAATTCACTAAGAGATGAGTTGCGGTTCCTGTTTTCCGGTCAGGGAATGCCTTATGAAAAAGTCTGTCTTATGGTGGCTATGGTCATCACGGTCATCATGTCAGTGCTGCTCAGTGGCAACATTGCCAAGGATGCGAAGGTCGCTGTCATCGATCTGGATAACTCGGCGTATTCGCGCGAATTGATAAACCATATCGAGGCTTCGGAGTTCATGAAGGTCACGGCGGTGCTGAACACGCCGCAGGATCCCAAGGAGCTGTTCTATCAGGACAGGGCTGTGGCGGTGGTCTACTTCCCGCCGGGGCTGGAAAAGGCCCGCTATACCGGTGAGGCGGCCAATCTCGGCGTTTTCTATGATAACACCAGTTCTGCGGCTACCAGCAACATCAAGGAGGCCCTCAATGAAATCGTAGGGCTGGACAATGCGGTGGCCAACGGTGACGTGGGCAGCAGCAATGACAGTCTGCAGGGGCAGCTCAGTCTGGCATCCCGTAATCTCTTCAATCCCCAGGATTCCAAGGATAACGGCGAAACGCTTGGGTTCCTGCTGTTCTTTGGGGCCATGTTCTTTACCTTTGCCACCATCGGCATGATCCCCAGGCTGCGGCTGAGCCATCAGCTCGACGAGGTGCTGCTTCATGGGACTCCCTGGGATCTGCTGATCCGCCTGGTGCCCTACGGCTTCTGCCTGCTGGTATCCTGGGTCGTGGGGCTGGCTGTGCTGCGTGTCTGGGGTGATCTGACTTTTTCCGGCAGTCTGCTGACCTTCGTAGTCGTGCAGCTGTTCATGATCCCCACCATCGGGGCGCTGTCGCTGTTCTTTGGCTGGACTGCGGCCAATCCCGGCATTGCCTCGAGCCGCATGATCCTCTTCATTCCCGGGGGATTCATTTTCGGTGGCATGACGGCACCTACCACCTTCTTTGCGGACTGGGTGGTGAAATTCAGCCATGTGTTTCCGTTGACCTGGGAATTCCATTTCCAGCGGGACATCATCGCCCGCGGGGCAGGCTTCCTGGATATTTCCCAGACCTTTGGGGCTTTCCTTCTCTATATGGGGATCGTGGGGATACTGTTCTGCCTGCGGTTCAACGCTTCCCGCAAGGAGCTGCTGGCCAAGCAGGCAGCCGGCGCGCATCAGCAGGAACAGATGGCAGCGCTGGTGAAGGAACTGGCAGAATAGGGGATGATATTGTGGAAAAGACAGAAATGACAAGTCAAAGGGATGCTGCCGCTTGGATTGAGGAAATCAGAAAGCGGCCCCGGCAAGCTATCACATGTGACCGCATCCTGCTGCCTACGGACGGTTCCGGCCAGGCATTCCAGGCCGTGCGGGAGGCAGTCCGGCTGGCAGCTGTGACCCAGGCGGAAATCACCCTGCTGATGGTGGTGGACTACAACCAGGAGGTGACAGCCTTTGAGCAGGTCAGCCTCAGTGGCTATGTGCCAGCGGAGCTGAAGATCGCTGCCTATCAATTCCTCGCTGACCTGATGCATGCAATCCCCAGCGAAATCCACGCCCATACCCGCGTGGAGGTGGGCAGCCCTGGCGAGGTCATCCTCCAGGTGTCAGAGGAAGAGGAAAGCGATATGATTGTCATGGGGACGCATGGCTTCGGCACCTTCCGCAGCATCCTCCAAGGCAGTGTGTCCCGCTTTGTCACGCAGCATGCGGCTTGTCCCGTGCTGCTGTGCAGGGGGCTGCCGGCGGAGTGGGAGCTGCCGGCGGGGAAATGACCCCGTATCGTTCACCCAGGCAAGGATGTCTCTGTCCTTGCAATTCGGCGCGCTCATGCCGTCGATGCCCTCGTGGGCTTTGGCGATAGATTGGAACCATCTGACAGGAAATAAGCATTCTGTGGCGAAGTATAGGCATAGAGAGGTTATGTTGGCGGATTGGTATGAGGATGGTGTATGCAGATGACAGAGGAAAAGGCGTATATTGATCATGCGGCGGTTACGGTAGCCGATATCCAGTGGAGCTTGACGTTCTTTGAAGAGGTGCTGGGCATGACCGTGACCCGGCGGCGGGAGAACGAGGGCAAGCTGCAGCAGGTCTGGCTCGATGGGGGTATCCAGCTCATTGAGGCACCGGAAGAAGTGCCGGATGGACAGGCCCATCACTTGGGAATAAGGGTGCGTGACTTCAAGGGCACGTTAGCAAAGATGCTGGCCTATGAAGGGGTTCATCCCGTGGCGGGCAAGCCGGAAAAATGGGTGCAGCTGCCGGATGGCTTGCTGCTCGAGCTGTTTCCCAGCGAAAAATGACAGCGGTGGTGCAAAAGACAGATCCTGACTGTTGACAAAAGCAGTCAGGATTTTATATTATAGGTTTATAAAGTTATTATACAAACTAAGCGGAGTAAGTATGGACAAGAAAGATTTGCGCAAGCATAACTTGCAGAAGGTACGTCAGGCCCTGCGCGCCCTGAAGCAGGCGACCAAGCCGCAGCTGGCGGAACGCACGGGGCTCAGTGCCATGACGGTGAATACGCTGGTGAAGCTGCTGCAGGAAGGCGGCGAGGTGGAGCTGCTGGAGGATTTCCGGCCTTCGGCTTCGGAGGAGGGGGGACGGCCGGCCAGGCAGTACCGGTATCTGGCGGACAGGCGTCTGGCCCTCACGCTTTGCTTCTATGAGGAAGCGGGCGAGAACCAGATGGAAGTGAATATCGAGAACCTTTTGGGGGATACGGTCTTTGCCGAGCGGGTGGCTTGCCCGGAGGTATCGCCGGCCTACCTGTTGGCAACCATCCGGCGGTACCAAGGGCAGTATCCGCAGCTGGCTTTGGTGATGATGGGCCTGCCAGGGGTGGAGGTGGACGGCATGATGGCTGTCGTCGACTATCCGGCCTTGAAGGGCGTGCGGCTGCGGGAGCAGCTGGAAGCGTCCACGGGGCTGCCCGTCTGTCTGGTCAACGATATCAACGCTGCGGTTTCGGGGTATGGCATGACCTTGGGGCAGGCGGCCCGGCAGGAAACGGTGGTAGGCATCTATTGGCCGCGGAATTATCCGCCAGGGGCAGGCATATTGCTCAACGGTGAGCTGTATAAGGGCCGTGACGGGCTGGCCGGAGAGATTTCCTGCCTGTTTGACCGCGGCCAGTATCAGCCCGCAGCAATATCGGCGGCTCAGGTGGCAGAAAAGATCGTCAGCTTTGTCCGCTTCTGGAACCCGCATGGCATGGTGCTGTATCTGGAGGGGATAGCGCCGGAACAGGAAGCGGAGATCCGCAAGCTGTGTGTGGCCTCCTTGCCAGAGCGCTTCCTGCCGGAGCTCATTCTGGGCAGGCAGCTGCGGGAGGACTACCGGCGCGGGATTCATGCGCTGGCAGGAGCTTATCTGGAAAAATGCGAACGGAATGGAGCGAAGGTATGAACGAGAGATTTGACCGGTCAAAAGTCAAAGAGCGGTATGCGGCGGGGAAAATGCGGCAGCATTCCACGCGGGCGTTGTTCTTCATCGGCGGCTTCGGGGCCGCATCCTGGGCGCCATTGGTGCCGCTCTTGCGGGAAAGGCTGGCTATCGGCGAAGACGTGCTGGGCATGCTGCTCTTGTGCATCGGCATCGGGTCGCTTTTGACCATGCCGCTTTCTGGGGCGGCCGCTGTGCGTTTCGGCTGCCGGAAGACGCTGTCGGTGGCTGCCACGGTCTTTGCCTTGCTTTTGCTGGTTTTGTGTCAGGTAGACAATATGGTTCTGGCAGCCCTTTCACTGCTGGTCTTCGGCGCGTTGATGGGCTGTATTGATGTGGTCATCAATATTCAGGCGGTGCTCGTGGAAAAGGCGGCCAAGCGCCGCTTGATGTCCGGCATGCATGCTCTTTGGAGTGTCGGCGGTTTTATCGGCGCCGGGCTCTTTGGCATTTGGGTGGGCACGTTGGGGCTGACACCGTTGATTTCCACCTGCATTGCCGTGGGGATAATGCTGCTCACGCTGGCCTTTTTTGCCTGCCATCTGCTGCCCTTCGGCGGTGAGAGCGGCGGGGCCATGGTGGCGATCCCGCGGGGTATCGTGGCCTTTGTGGGCGTAGTGGCCTGCATTGCCTTTCTGGTGGAAGGGGCAATCATGGATTGGAGCGGTGTTTTCCTTACCACTGTCCGCGGTTTTGATCTGTCCTTGGCAGGCATGGGCTTCACGGTTTTTTCAGCTGCCATGCTTGTCATGCGGCTGTTAGGAGATGTTACCGTGCAGCGGCTGGGGCAGAAACCCGTGGTGGTAGGTGGCAGCTTGCTGGCTTTCCTGGGTTTCCTGCTGGTGATCTTTGCGCCCGGTTCGCTACTCTTATACACAGGCTTCTTTGCCATTGGCATCGGCAGTGCCAATATCGTGCCGGTGTTCTTTTCTTTGCTGGGCAAGCAGCAGGATATGCCCATCAGCATGGCAGTGCCGGCGGTAAGCACTCTGGGGTATCTGGGCATCCTTATGGGGCCGGCGGCCATCGGCTTCCTGGCCCATCAGACCAGCCTCTATGCTGCCTTTGGCCTGCTGGCGGCATTGGTGGCAGCCCAGGCGGCCGTTGCCGCTTATGTCTATAAAAAGGTTTTGTGAGGGAGGATATGCTTATGCTGGCAGATTATCATGTGCATACGGAGTTCAGTGATGATTCCCGTGAACCGATGGAGGAGCAGGCAAAACGGGCGGTTTCGCTGGGCTTGCAGGAAATGTGCTTTACCGATCACGTGGATTATGGCATCAAGAAGGACTGGGATGAGGGGGGGATCGAGTACCGCGGCGGCGATGGCATAGGTCTGGCGGCAGAGGAACTGCAGCCCTTGGCCAATGTGGATTATCCTAAGTACTTTGCGAAATTCAGCCGGGTCAAGACAGACTTTGCGGAAGAGATAGACTTGCGTTGTGGTTTAGAATTCGGCGTGCAGGTCGGCACAATTTCCAAGTATGAGGCTTTGTTTGCGAAATACGCGGACAAGCTGGACTTTGTGCTGCTCTCCATCCATCAGGTGGAGAACAAGGAATTCTGGAATCAGGAATTCCAGCAGGGACGCAGCCAGCAGGAGTACAACGAGCGGTACTATCAGGAAATGTATGACGTGATGAAGAACTTCAAGCATTACGCGGTGCTGGCCCATCTGAACCTTATCAGTCGCTATGACAAGCAGGGGAAATATTCCTTTGCAGCCGTCAGGGATATGATAGCCGAGATCCTGAAGCTGGCCATCGCCGACGGCAAGGGCATTGAACTTAATACTTCTTCCTGGCATTACGGTCTGGATGACACTATGCCTGCCCGCGATATCCTGCGGCTCTACAAGGATCTGGGCGGCCGCATCATCACGATCGGTTCCGATGCTCATTCTATCAAGTATCTGGCCGACCATATGGAGGAGGCCCGGGCTATCCTGCGGGATGCGATCGGCATGCAGGAAGTCTATACGTTCAGGAATATGGAGCCCATCGGGCATAAATTATGAAGAAAATGGAGTGGGTAGCGTGAGCAGGATTATTTTCATTGATGTGGATGGTACGCTGGTGGATTATGACAATGCCTTGCCGGAATCGGCAGTGGCGGCTATCCGCCAGGCCAGGGCAAATGGGCATAAGGTATATATCAGCACGGGCCGCAGCCGGGCCGAGGTCTATCAGGAAATCTGGGACATCGGCCTTGACGGCATGATTGGCGGCAATGGCAGCTATGTGGAGGACAACGGGCAGGTGGTCATGCACCAGCTACTCACGGCAGAGCAGAGCCGCCGCATCGTGGACTGGCTCCATGAGCGTCAGCTGGAATTTTATCTCGAAAGCAACAATGGCCTCTTTGCCAGCGAGAACTTCGAGACCCGGGGCGAGCCTGTCATGCAGGAATATTCGGCCCGCAAGGGACAGGACAATGCCGCCAGGATGACCGTGCGGCAGGCTTTCCCCGAAATGATTTTCGGTGGGGAGCTTTACCGGGACGATCTGAACAAGGTCAGCTTCATCCTCGAAAGCTATGAGGACTTCCTGGCAGCCAAGGAAGCCTTCCCGGATCTGCAGGCAGGCACCTGGGGCGGCGTCGGGGAAACGGCTCTGTTCGGGGACCTGGGCGTCAAGGGCATCACCAAGGCTCATGCCATTGATGAGCTGCTGAAACATATCGATGGCAAAATTGAGGACACCATCGCCTTCGGCGATGCCAAGATTGACTTGCCCATGTTTGAATACTGTGCCATGGGTGTGGCCATGGGCAACGGCGGCGAAGAAATCAAGGCCAAAGCGGATTTTGTGACGGATGCGGTGGCTGATGATGGACTGGCCAATGCCTTCCAGCGGCTGGGGTTGATTTGATACAGGCAACGTGGTAACATAGGAGCATAAGAACATAAAAAGGTGCCTGTTGCCACCGGGTAGCAGGAAAGACGCCATATCTTTATCGTTAGGTCAGCGAAGATAAAGATATGGCGTTCTTTGCATATTGAAGGGGGATAGGATGATGTTCAGAAAGATGAGACGCTTTAAGCAGCAGGTCAGTGAAGAGGAATGGGCCCTCAATATCAAGAGTGTCATCGCCTTCGGCAGAATCAGTCTGGTGGAGGACGAAGAGGTGGCTAAAAGGATATGTACCCATCTCGTAGGCAGATTCACCGACGATCAGGAATATCTGGAGAAGGAATTAAAAAATGCCCTGCCACGGGTGCAGTGCCTGGCGATGGGTATTGAGTATATGACAGGTAAGTTGGTAAATGAGTCGTAAGGAGGGGGAGCAGATGGAATTGAAACAAATTGATGGCCGGCTGACGGTTTGCAAACTTAAAACGACGGCAGAAATTGACTTGAATCAAGATTTTTATTTTGTTGGCAGGACGGATGAGGAAATATCCCTGGTCTGCAAGACTGAGAATACTCCAACTAAAACACTGGAGCGTGACGATGGCTGGCGGGCCTTTCGTATAAAGGGAATACTTGATTTTTCACTGATTGGCATTCTGTCGAAAATATCATCCATATTGGCAGAAAATAAGATAGGGATATTCGCCGTATCCACCTACAACACAGATTATATCCTCGTTAGGGAAGGCGATTTTAATGCAGCATTAACGGCATTGGGGGAACACGGCTACAAAATCGTGTAATTGCCCACTGAGCCGGTACTCCACCTGCGGCTGGCGCACTATGTAAAAATGTGGAGTTAGTGGGACGGGAGGAGCTTGAGAAAATAAAAGTTTAGAAATTTTTTCGGAAGGGGGGATTGACTTGAAGTTTGCTCCAAGGTATAGACTTACAAACATCAGCTGAGATTATGAATGTTGTAAGCTAGAGCAAAGGAGCGATTTCATGTATTTGGAGAAAGTCACGGGTCCTGAGGATATCAAAGGGTTCTCGGCGGAGCAGCGCAGAGCGCTGGCTCGCGAAATGCGGGAGGCTATGCTGAAAAGAGCAAGTATCCATGGCGGCCATTTCGGCCCGGATTTCGGTATTGTGGAGGCCACGATTGCCTTGCATACGGTGTTTGATTCGCCGAAGGATAAGTTTGTCTTTGATATTTCCCATCAGGCCTATCCCCATAAGATGCTGACGGGCCGCAAGGATGCCTATCTCTATGAGGAGCATTATGACGATGTGTCGGGTTATACCAACCCCGAGGAAAGCCCGCACGATATGTTCAATGTGGGGCATACGTCTACCTCCATCAGTCTGGCAACGGGGCTGGCCAAGGCTCGTGACCTCAAGGGTGACAAGGAAAATATCATCGCCATCATCGGCGATGGTTCCATGAGTGGCGGTGAAGCATTGGAAGGGCTGGATACTGCCGGGGAGATGAAGTCCAATCTGATTATCGTGTTCAATGATAATGACCAGAGCATTGCTGAAGTTCACGGCGGCATGTATAAGGGCTTTAAGGAATTGCGTGATACCAACGGTAAGTCGGAACGCAATCTGTTCAAGGCTATGGGACTTGATTATCGCTTCGTGGCCGATGGCAATGATGCCGAGGCGATGATTGCGGCTCTGGAGGAAGTCAAGGATATCGATCATCCTGTGGTGCTGCATATTGTCACCAAAAAAGGAAAAGGCTATAAGTTTGCCGAAGAGAATAAGGAAGAGTGGCACTGGCATATGCCCTTTGATATCGAGACCGGTGAAGTGACACAGCCGTTGATTGACCCTTATGCGGAACAGACGGCGGAGACCTTCCTGCGGCTGGCCAAGGAGGATAAGAAATTCATCGCCATCTCGGCAGCAACTCCTGCCAGCATGGGGCTTACCCAGGCAAGCCGTGAGGAGCTGGGTGAGCATTATATCGACGTGGGCATTGCTGAGGAGCAGGCGGTGGCTATGGCATCCGGTTTGGCGAAAAATGGTGCCCATCCGGTCTTTGGGGATTATTCCTCGTTCTTCCAGCGTACCTATGACCAGCTGGCACAGGATGTATGTGTCAATAACAGCCCCGCAACCTTCCTGGTGTTCTGGGCCTCCATGTACGGCATGAATGATGTAACCCATCTGGGCTTCTACGACATCCCCATGATGAGCAATATCCCCAATCTTGTTTATCTGGCACCCACTTCGCCGGAGGAATATCAGGCCATGCTGGACTGGTCGGTGGCGCAGGAAAAATACCCGGTAGCCATCCGGGTGCCCCATATGATGGTGGGGAGCTCCAACCGTCCTGTCCGCAAGAGCTATGACGAGCTGAACAAGTACGAGGTGGTCCGCCAGGGCAGCCAGGTGGCTCTTATCGGTCTGGGCAGTTTCTGCAATCTGGCGGAGGATGCGGCAGCCAAGCTCAAGGACCAGGGCATTGAGGCTACGGTAATCAATCCGCTCTTTATCACGGGGCTGGATGAGGAACTGCTGGAAAGCCTGAAGGAAAACCACGATATGGTGGTGACGCTGGAAGATGGCGTGCTGGAAGGCGGCTTTGGCGAGAAGATTGCCCGCTTCTATGGTGCTGACAGGATGAAGGTGCTGAACTTCGGCCTGCCCAAGAAATTCTATGACCGCTATGATTACGGTAAGCTGGCGCAGGAACATCATCTGACTGCTGAACAGATTGCCGAGGATATCATAAAGACTTTATAAGTGTAGAAGGGAGAA
This sequence comes from Pseudoselenomonas caprae, assembly GCF_008271345.1. Taxonomy (NCBI): domain Bacteria; kingdom Bacillati; phylum Bacillota; class Negativicutes; order Selenomonadales; family Selenomonadaceae; genus Pseudoselenomonas; species Pseudoselenomonas caprae. The sequence goes on along the minus strand of NZ_VTOZ01000008.1, from coordinate 35,521 downwards.
GGATCCATTATGAGCAAAGCATTAGTCGCGTATTTTTCTGCCAGCGGTGTGACGGCCAAGGTTGCCAGCAATCTGGCCGAGGCCGCAGGGGCAGATCTTTTTGAGATCAAGCCGGAGGTGCCCTACACAAAAGAAGACCTGAACTGGCAGGACAAGAACTCCCGCAGCAGCGTGGAGATGCGGGATACTGCCTCCCGTCCGGCGGTGGCGGGCAAGGTGGAGAACATGGGAGATTATGATGTGATTTTCCTGGGCTTCCCCATCTGGTGGTATGTGGCTCCCCATATCACTAACAGCTTTCTGGAAGAATATGACATGTCAGGCAAGAAAATCATTCTTTTTGCCACTTCCGGCGGCAGCGGCTTTGGCAAGAGCGTCGCAGGCCTTCAGGATAGCTGCCCAGGGGCGACAGTCATGGAAGGAAAAATTTTGAACGGCGGTCCTTCAATCGATGCGCTGAAAGAATGGGTGGATAGTCTGACGCTTTGATTTATAATGGGGAAAAAGATGAACCGCAGAACATTTATTATGGGAGGTATCGGTGCTGTGGGCATGCTGTCTGCCGGTGGCTGGCTCTTTACCAGGCGGCCGGAGTTTGGCCGCCTGCCCCAAGGGCAAAGGCTGGCCCGCGTGCAGGCCTCGCCTCATTATAAAAACGGCCAGTTCCAAAATCTGGTGCCGGTGCAGGTGATGAATGAGGAGAGCGGGGAGAACCGCTTCGTGGCTATGGCGAAATTCCTCTTTGGGGATAAATCCGAGCTATCTCCCAAGGAAACCATGCTATCTCAAAAGACAGATCTGAAGGCTTTGGACAAAGACAAGGATGCTGTGGTGTGGCTGGGGCATTCCAGCTTCTTTTTGCAGCTGGGAGGACGCAGGATACTGATTGACCCGGTATTCAGCGACTATGCTTCGCCGGTGTTCTTCATCAACAAGGCCTTTCCTGGCAGCAATGTCTACACGGCTGATGATATGCCGGAGATTGATGTGCTGGCCATTTCTCATGACCATTGGGACCATTTGGATTATCCTACTGTCATGGCCCTGAAGCCCAAGGTGAAGCAGATTGTCTGTCCTTTGGGCGTAGGAGAGCATTTTGACTTTTGGGGATTTGACATGTCAACGATCCGTGAGGAAGATTGGGATACGGAAGTCAGGCTGGCGGAGGATTTCTCTGTCCATATCCTGCCCTCCCAGCACTTCTCTGGCCGCTTCCTTGACCGCAATCCAACCTTGTGGTGCGGCTTTGCCTTTGTGACGCCCCAGCGGAAGGTCTATTATACCGGCGACGGGGGCTATGGCGAGCATTTCAAGGCCATCGGCGAAAAGTTTGGCGGTTTTGATTTGATGCTGGGTGAAAACGGCCAGTACAATATGGCCTGGCATGCCATCCATATGCTGCCGGAGGAAACCGCCCAGGCAGCAACGGATGCAAGGACAAAACTGCTGCTGCCAGCCCATGGTGGCAAGTTCGCCCTTTCCCGTCATCCCTGGCAGGAGCCGTATCGGGAACTGACCCGTTTTAGCCAGGGGCGGGGGTATAAACTGCTGACTCCGGAAATCGGGGAGGCGGCTTATCTTGACGGTGGCAAAAAACAGAACTTTGCGTCCTGGTGGGAGAATATGAAATAAAAGAAGAGGCTATTGCATGTAAGTGATATGCTCACACATGCAATAGCCTCTTTACGTGTGTCTGCTTTAAGGGAACTTAGCACGGGTAGACGAGCCCCAGGGAGTTGCTGAAAATTTTCGTGAGGTTATTTCTGGTCAAAGATGGTGCTGCGCAAGTGCCAGGTCAGACAGCTGCCAACAAAGGCTACGATTATGCCGCCTACTACATCGGTGGGATAGTGGACACCTGCATATAGCCGGGAAAAGGCCATGATGACCGCGAAAGCCATAAAAAAGTATCGCGGCCAGCCCGTGCAGGTTCGCCAAAGGATAAAGGCTGCGGCCGTATGGCCAGAAGCACTGCGATTACCAGCCAGATGGCACCATAATGGCCAAGGTTAGTAATCAGCATCAAAACAGGCGTCAATAAATCCGTACGGATGTTTTCCTGTATGAAGATGAGTATTGCTTCGTCCATAAATTACCTCGCTTGGTGTACTGTGTCAAAAAGACATGTTCGCCCATTATCGTTCATTTATGGGTTTATTGTCAATGAGAAAAGGCACAGTGCATTATTCCTTTTTTTCTTTCTTTAAAGGCGAGCACTCCATGGACAAATTCTTCTTGGCGTAAGCTTGCAGGTCATCATGATTTTCCACAACATCTTCTACATAGGCTTTGATGTCTTTTTTGAGGCCTTCCGTATCGGCCGCAGACATTTCCCCGAGCTTTTGGAATGTCTGTTTGTTTTGGCGGGTAAACTCATAATCGTCGTCGTATTTGCGGAACAGCAGGCGGATCATCTTGCGGCGCAGGAATTTTTCCCGGATGATATTGTCCCGCTCCTGAATCCAGGCAATGGACAGCACCGCCAAAACCAGGAATCCCATATAGCCCAGCAAGGGATACATCCAGGATACCAGCTTGGTGAAACCGCCGAAACTGCAGATATAGCCCAAGATTACAATGCCAATGATATAACGATGCATTTTGCGTACATCATCCCCGGCGAAACGGCGGGCGGTGGCGTAATAAAGACTGAAGGCCGTGTTGAAAATCAAGGCAAAGGCACCAATGCCATGGAAACGCCATTCATCACGCAGAGAGCAAAGTAATTCATAACGGATAGGTAGATATTCGGCATAATTGTCCGAAACTCAAAAAGTATTGCAGCATATCCTGGCCGGAAGAAAGCCCAGCTCCCACCAAAACGCCCACATAGGCCATGGCTATGGATAAGGCATCCTTACTGATACGCAAAAAATTCATGGAATCACCTCGTATAGCAAAAAATGAAAAACATATAAATATAAATTGATTTATACCCCAATGACCTGGGATACTCCATAATGTATTAATCTGTTTCTGGTGTAATTCGCAGGATAAAACTTACGGGAAGTTCAGCTTCAGCATTTAGCCATTTTTGCAAGCGGGCTTGTTCGTCTTCGGTAAGTGGTGATTTGCATGTAATGACGGCCAGGAATCCTGTGGGGATGATTTGGCCATCCTTGTTTTCCGTGGCAACGGTGGCGCCTTCAACGCCGGTAAAGGAGGGGAACAGGATAGGGGCTTTTTCCCGTATGCTGGCCAGCAGCTTTTGGTCGGCCTCGAATCGCTGGTAGGCGGGGCTGTAACGCATGCTCAGTTCCTTGTACTTGCGCAAATCTTCCTGGGCCTTGGCAAGGCTTGCTCCGCCAGCGGCGTTCCACTGGGTGTTGATGAGGTTTTGGACATCCTCAGCGCGGACGGTGCCGGACAGATCGTTCTGAATGATATGCAGGTTCCAGTCTGCAAAATGGGAATAAGTCTGCAGCTTTTTTTCCAGTTCGGCCTGTTCTTCATCTGTAACCGTCCGGCCGATAAGAGTCAGATCCAGTTTTTTCTCCTGGGGATTCAGATGAAAGGCGACGACCTGCGGGTTTCCCTGCTGGAAATTGCTTTCGATATAGGCTTTGACCTGCGCATGTTCCAGATTGTTGCGGATGCTCTGGTAGGCCATATACATGCTGGGCAGGATGATGAGCACGCCAAACAGAGAGAGAAGCCAGCGCTGGCGGCGGAAAACTTGCTCGGATACATAGGTCTTGGCAGGAATCTTGATGAATTTCAGCACGATAAAGGTGGTCAGGCAGATGAAGAAGCTATTGATAAAGAAGAGGTAGAGCGCGCCAAAGAAGAACTTGGGCGAATAGGTGGCCAGTCCATAGCCTGCCGTGCACAAGGGCGGCATCAGGGCGGTGGCGATAGCTACGCCGGGAATCACATTGCTCTTTTCGATGCGGGTGCTGCCGATGATGCCGGCCAGGCCGCCAAAGATGGCAATAAGCACGTCCCAGATGTTCGGCTCCGTGCGGGCCAGAAGTTCTGTGGAAGCGGTGTCAATGGGGGAGAGGGTAAAATATACCGCTGAGGTCAGGACGGAGAGACTGACCTGAAACACGAGCTTCAGGAAGGATTCCCGGACATAGGCGCTGTCATAAGTAGCCATGCCATAGCCTAGGGACATGATGACCCCCATCAGGGGCGAGATCAGCATGGCACCGATGATGACGGCGGTGCTGTTCATGTTCAGACCAATCGAGGCAATGAAAATGGCAAGAATCAGGATGCACATGTTTGTGCCTTTGAGGGTGCCGCCGCTATAGATGCGCGCCGCGATTTCTTCCAAGGGAGCGCGGTCCTTTTCCAGGTCAAAGATATTGGCGGCGACGGTTTTGAGGGTATTCATAGATATTCCTCCTTCGATGGCCGTTGCGTGTCTCAAACGCCGTATAGCTCCTTCATGAAATACCTTCTGGGAACGAAAAATGGAACGTCCGCTTCTACATAACTTCGTGATACAGGCTAGATTTCCTGCTGTCCAATTGATTGCTTCAAAATAAAGTAGAGGGCGGGAAGATTGGCCAGGGCTTTGAGCACTTTGTCAAAAGTGCCCTGGAGCAGGGTGATACAAATGAAGATTTTGTAGCCAATGATTTCTTTCGCAAGAAGGGCAAGCTGATTCGTACGTCGTCGGCTATGATTCGTGATGATGAGGGCAAACTGATCGGTGCGCTCTGTATCAATATCGACATGACAAGGATGTTGCAGCAGGCAGAATACATTCAGTCCTTCCTGCCCCCAGGTGAAGGAAAAACCAACGGTCAAGAAGGATGTTTCTCCTGACCGGGTGGAAAATATGGTCTTTTCGCTGATTGATAACATCTTGGCCGATTGTGAGACATCAGCCCTTTCCCGTGAGGAACGCATTGCCAAGATACGCTTCATGGACACACGAGGCATCTTCCAGCTGAAAGGTAGTATTGAGCAGGTGGCAGAGCGCCTGGGGGTAAATAAGGTTACGGTATACAGTTATCTGGATGAGGTTCGTGGTGAACGCTGCCAGCCCTTTATCAAGGCTATGGAAAAAGGTGGGCATGACATTTCGCCGGAGCCGGTGGAACGCACGCAGGCAGAAGGGATTGCTATCGGCTTACCTATGCGGGGGGCAGAGATCCTGGACTATATTTACCGCTACAAGGTGAAGGCGGCCACCATTCCTGAGGATAAGATTCTCGCTGCCCGGGAAGCGCTGTCCCGCCGGGGCATATATGCAGAACATACCACTGCTGCTGTATATGCTGGTTATTTACACTATTGCGAGGAGCATGGACGTACCCGCGACGCCCTGATCTCCATGTGCGGGGCTGGGCTGAAGTCTGACCACTAAAGATAGTGAATGAAATCCCCTTAAGTGAGCACTTTTTCAAGGGCTTGCTTAAGGGGATTTTTGACTTATTTGCAGAAAGACTTGCAAAATGCAGGTAGTAGCGGTATGACATAGCAAGTACATAAAAAAAAATATCAAAACTCTGGGCCAATGCGGGCCTGGGGAATCCAGCAAACCTTGCACGGATATGTAAAAGTGATTGAATCACGAACGATTATCCGGTAAATTGCTATAATCATAATAACATCGAGAAATTGATATTCGTTTGGAGGTATGATTATGGCAAAATATATCGTAGTTGGCGGCGTGGCAGGCGGTGCTACGGCAGCTGCCCGTCTGCGGCGGCTGGACGAAGGGGCAGAAATCATTCTGGTGGAGCGTGGCGGCGATATTTCCTTTGCCAATTGCGGCCTGCCCTATTATGTAGGGGGCGTTATTCCTCGGCAGGACGATTTGCTGGTGATGACACCGGCCAAATTCCGCGGGCTTTTTCATGTGGATGTGCGGGTGCAGAGCGAAGTTATAAAGGTGGATACGGCAGCCCGTCAGGTAGTTATTCGCCATGGGGAGGAAGAATATCCGGAAAGCTATGATGCCCTGCTGCTGTCTCCGGGTGCCCAGCCCCTGCGGCCGCCGATTCCGGGCATCGACCATGAACGCATTGTAACCCTGCGCAATGTACCAGATGCTGCGGTTTTGAAGAAGCTGGCCGGGGATTATCCCCAGGGGCGTGCCGTGGTGGTCGGCGGCGGTTTCATCGGTGTGGAGGCGGCGGAGAATCTGCAGGCCCAGGGCCTGGCCGTGACATTGGTGGAAGCAGCACCCCATATTCTGACTCCCTTTGATACGGATATGGCAGCCTTGGCAGAAGCTGAACTGCGCCAGAACGGCGTGAAACTGCTATTGGAGCAGGGCGTACAGGAATTCCTTCATCATGAGGATGGCACCATTGGCGTTAAAATTCCTCAGGAAATGCTGACGGCTGATTTTGTGGTGCTGGCCATCGGCGTGCGCCCGGATACGGCATTCCTGCAGGATAGCGGCATCGAGCTGGGGGAAAGGGGGCATATTTTAGTTGATGAATATATGCAGACCAGCGCCCCGGCAGTCTTTGCCGTAGGTGATGCGGTGATGACCTTTGACGGCCTGACGGGGAAGAAGGCGGCGCTGCCTTTGGCTGGTCCCGCCAATCGTCAGGGGCGGCTGGCCGCTGACAATATTGCCGGCAAAAAACGCAAGTATGCCGGCGTGGTGGGTAGTTCTGTGCTCAAGGTCTTTTCTTTGACTGCTGCCGCTACCGGCAAAAACGAGCGGGCCTTGCAGCAGGCGGGGCTGGTTTATGGCAAAGACTATCGTTATACCATCACTTATCCCAATGACCATGCATCCTATTATCCCCAGGCGGAGCCCTTCGCCCTTAAAGTGCTGTTCAGCTTGCAGGATGGCAAGGTCCTTGGTGCCCAGGCAATTGGTAAAAAGGGCGTGGATAAGCGGATTGATGTGTTGGCTTCTGTTTTGCGTTTAGGCGGCACGGTGTATGATTTGGAAGATTTGGAGCTTGCCTATGCGCCGCCCTTCTCTTCAGCCAAAGACCCGGTGAATATGGCCGGATACTATGGCGATAACATCCTGCAGGGGCTGACTAATCCCCTGTTGCCGGCGGAACTGGTGGCAGAACAGGAGCGGGGGGCATTGATCATCGATGTGCGTCCGCCGGAAATGTTTGCGGCAGGCCATGTAGAGGGCGCAATCAATATCCCGGCGGCAAAAATGCGGGAACAGCTGGATAAGCTGGATAAAAAACGGCCCCTGGTGGTCATCTGCAAAATTGGCATGAACGGATATTTCATGGAACGCATGCTGAAGCAGTCAGGCTTTGAGGTTCGCAATATGATGGGTGGTTTCACCTATCTGCAGGGAATTTTGCCCTAAACGACCTATATTGCCTTGGGGTCAATCCTTACCTTGGCCTTCTTTGGCGGCCGGCGGCTGGATGTCTATTACACCTGGGAGAATATTCCGTTGAGCCTTTTCCTATCTGTAGTGGTCAAGCATTTTTGTAACACTTGTGCCTTAATAATTGCTGATTTCCTGTCCTGGCTTCGAACGGAGTCTTGTAACCATTATATGAATGTGGCCGCACATGGTTATACCAGACATAAGCGAACGCTTCAACAGATGCATAAAGATCGTCCGCTGCTAGATAGTCATGCAGGTAAATCCATTTGTTCTTTAGCGTGTTGAAGTAGCGCTCCATCAGAGCATTATCATATGGATAGCCAGCTTTGCTCATACTTTGGGTAATACCTGCCGATTCACAGAATTTGGTAAATTCCTTTGAAGTGAACTGAGACCCCTGGCCCGAATGCAGAATCAGATTTTTACTTACGGATGTCTGGGCTTCCAGTGCCTTCTTTACTGTACGGATAGCCAGGTCGGTGGTAATGTTCCTATCCGTAATGCTGGATACCACGCTGCGGTCATGCAGATCGATTACGGAGCAATTATACCGTACGCTGCCATCCTTCAGGAAAAGATATGTAAAGTCAGTAGCCCATTTCTGGTTAATCTGTTCTGCCTGGAAATCCTGGTTCAACAGATTATCAAAAACCTTGTGTACGGTGCCTTTCTGGTAATTCGGCTTCTTCCTTCGAACAATGGCATGAAGATTCAGCTCCTTATTCATGTAGTGATGAACAGTAAGGGCACTAAGATGAACATGCTTTCGTTTCAAGAAAATCTGCATGCTGCGGTAAAACCATCCACACCGTTATGCTTGTGGTATATCGTGGTGATTTCCTTGAGCACACGCTGTTTCTGGGCACGATAAGCAGACTTCCTGTTTTTCAGGAAGTTGTAGTAGGCATTGGGGCAAATGTTGAATTTACGCAGCAACCAGCGCACGCCAAATTCATGATGATGTTCTTGGATGAACCGATAAGCCTCTAATCGATTTTCTTTGCAAAGAATGCCGCTGCTTTTTTTAGGAAAAGATTCTCCTTTCTAAGTTCTGCCATTTCCTTTCTGAGTTTACGTATTTCTTTCATGGAGTCGTATTCATTCTGGCTTTCAGGATTGTTCTGGCATTCTTCGCGAAATTCGTTGCACCAGTTGATAATGCTGGCTTTTGACATTCCATACTCTTCAATGATGCTTCTTATAGATCGGCCTTCTTCAAGCCGAAGGCGGACAATCTGCTTTTTTAATGTTTCGTCGTAATGTTGTGGCATAATAAAACCTCCAAGGATGTTATATTTTATTAGTCACTGGAGTTACAACTTTAGTTTATCACTTCAAAGTTTAGGCGCTTGAGGGTGTAAAATTCTTCTAATTTATGATAAAATAATAAGTGCTGGGAAACCAGCCGCGTACTGGAGTCGGCCCTCCCCATGCGGCTGGCTCTTTTTTATATGATGAAATATTTAAACATAGAAAGATGAGAGGATTCTAGCATTATGGCATACGTTGACAGAACTATCTGGGGAATACATGCAAAAGATGATGACCTTTTTCTTAAGGGGAATATGATTGCCATAGGTTGGCGTGAAATGGGTGATCTTAGAGATATTGGGACTAATAGAGATGACTATAAGGCAAAGTACGAGGCTGTATATCCAAACGCCAAAAAGGGGAGCATTGCCACAAGCGCAGGAATGCTATACCGATTTTGTAATGAGGTTCAAGTTGGTGACTATGTAGTATTTCCGTCAAAGTCGAACCGGGAGGTAAATATTGGTGTCGTAGAAGGGGAATATGTATTCGAACCTCAGAATCATTTTTCCAGTAGAAGAGCTGTTAAATGGCTAAAGCATCTGCCAAGAACTGCTTTTTCTCAGGGGGCTTTGTATGAAATAGGTTCAGCAATGACCTTCTTTACGGTAAAGAACTATGCTGATGAGTTTATGTCGGCTTTGAATAAAAAAATTAAGGATTTCTCTGATGTTGAAGAAGACGATAGCATAGGTGCTACGGCTGAAGATATAATTGAAAGTACAAGAGACTTTATTCTGAAAGAGTTAAGTCGTCAGTTAAAGGGATATGCTTTGGAGGACTTTGTAGCAGACCTTTTAAGAGCTATGGGGTATCGGACAATTGTTTCTCCGCATGGCGGGGATAGCGGTATTGATATTACCGCATATAAAGATGAATTGCCGCCTCGCATTCTTGTACAAGTAAAGAGCCAGGATGGAGACATAAAAGAGACAACAATACAATCTCTAAAAGGTGCTATGCATGAAGGAGATTATGGTTTATTTGTAACATTATCAAATTATACGAAAAATGCTCAAAAATATCTGGAGAACACACCAATCATTCGAGGTATAAATGGTACAGAATTGGTTGAACTGATTTTGAAATACTATAAAGACCTCAATGAAAAGTATCAGAATATGATTCCTCTGAAGCAGGTGTACATTCCAGTTAAAGATGAATTATAACGAATAGTATGGCTATTAACATAGAGTTGAGGACGGAAAGCGATATGCTGCTTAGTCCTGAAACAAAAGCACATATCGTAGCCCTTCAATGCTTAGTACAGGCCGGCAATGACTCTGGCGCACTCAATGATGAAGTTACTAAGTCTTTAGAGGAGCAAATAAACATAGTAATGAATGGCATCGCTGAGGATTGCTATAAGGAAGGCAAACTTTGGTGGAAGAATTCTATTAAAAAGAAAAAAGGGAATTGAATGTTTGTTGTAAATAATAGAAATGGATAAAGCCAGGGAGGTTTCAATGATAGCTGAACAAGAGATTGCAGCCTTTGGGACTGTAACTAAGAAAAAAGGAAAGAATTTCCGGACACCATATAAACACCAGCAGAATGCCATGTGTAATCTGGATCTTATTGATGATATGCCATCGTATAGTACTTTAGTCGTACTCCCAACGGGTGGGGGCAAGACTTATACGGCATCGATGTGGCTTCTGCGTCATGCGTTAAATGAACACAAGAAAATTCTTTGGATAGCCCATCGACAAATGCTTTTGGAGCAGGCAGCCGAATCTTTTACGAAATATGCTTATGATGAGGTGATTCCTAAGATATCATCCTTCGATTACCGTATTGTTTCTGGCGCGACTTCCCATGAACGGACTAATTCTATTGTTCCGTCAGATAATCTTCTCATTGCTAGTAAAGACAGTCTTGGTCGTAATATGGCGGCTTTGGATGGATGGCTACATGGAGAAGATGAAGTTTACCTTATTGTTGATGAAGCCCACCATTCTACGGCTAAAACCTATCGTCGTATTATTGAACATGTGCAAAAAATGGTTCCTAATACAAAGGTTATTGGGCTGACTGCAACGCCATTCCGTACAGCTGAAAACGAGCAGGGGCTACTTGCTAAAATCTATAAAGATGGCATACGGGATGGGCAAATATCTAAAAATGATATTGGAATTACCTATCAAATTGGCCTAAAAGATTTGATAGGACGTCAGATTCTGGCCAAGCCCATTTTTGAAAGCGCATATACTGATGAGTCGTTTGGTAATGAGCTTGGTGTTGACGATTGGAATCATATCAACCAGTTGGACATACTGCCGGACGATATTGCCCGGCAAATAGCCGCTAGTGCAGCTCGCAATAAATTAATTGTCGAGACATACAAAAAAAATCAGCAGAAATATGGTCAGACTTTAGTCTTTGCTGTGAATGTGGTTCATGCAATTACTTTAGCAAAACTCTTTAATCATGCTGGCATTCCGGCAGACTTTATTGTATCGTCCGTAAAAGATATGACATTAGGTGTAACAATTAGTCGTGAAGAAAATGAGCGAAAAATTGAAGATTACCGCAATGGTAAGCTGAAAGTGCTTGTTAACGTCAATATTTTGACGGAAGGTGTAGATTTGCCTCAGACGAAAACCGTATTCTTGGCACGTCCGACCGTATCGACTATTCTAATGACTCAAATGATTGGACGAGCATTGCGCGGTCAGGCAGCTGGTGGCACAAGTGAAGCATATATTGTTTCCTTTATTGACGACTGGAGCGAACATATTGCATGGGTTAATCCGGAATCCATATTTGTTACAGCGGGTGAGGTGGATTTCGATGATAACCCTCGTCAGCGTCGTGCCAATGAACTTCGCATGATTGCTATTTCTAAGATTGAAGAATTTGCGGCAATGCTGGATGACTCGATAGATACTACAGCACTGGAAAAAGTGTCATTTGAAAAACGTATTCCGGTTGGTATGTATGCATTTACCTATCTTGAAGAGAATGGAATGGATCATACATATCAGGTTATGGTCTACGATAGCACTAAAGATGCATATATTGCCATGATGGAGGAACTGCCGGAACTGTTCTCAGCATTTCAGGTGGAGGACGAAGAGTTCCTTGCTGATAGCACGCTTCGTGATATGGCAGAACAGTGTCGCAGCACTTTTTTCTTAGGCGACATGATTCCGCCTTATGAAGAAGATGATGTAATTCAAATCTTGAAATACTATGCACAGTATAGTGAAGCTCCTAAATTCTATACATTTGATGATATTGATCGAAATAAGTTAGATGTGGCAGCTATTGCTCGCCATATCTATGACGAGGATATGGGCCCTCGCAAGAAAGCTGAATATGTAGATTCTCTTTGGGATTCTGCCGAAGATGACGTACTAAGGCTCTTCTTTGGCAAAAAGCTTTACTTTTGGCGCCAGCTGGATATAGAGCTGATGAAAATAACACAACCGTTAATCTATGAAGACAATGTTATTGCTCATGAGAAGAATCTTGAGGATTTGCCTTTACATGAAATTGGCAAGACAAATCCGGATTTAGAAAAAAGGCTTCGTGATGGAGCTTTTGAGAAAGCAAAAAATCAAAAGGGGCAGTATGTATGCCAGAAATGTGGGCTGACGGCTGCCAACAGAGTACCTTTTCAAGTTGATCACATCGTCCCAATGAATAAAGGCGGAAAGTCCACACCGGATAACCTACAGATTCTTTGTCGTTCCTGTAATGCAAGAAAGAGTGATAAATATTGAGTTCCAGCATCTATGATGCACTATCTATAGCCTATTACATTGATAGTCAGGATATGGGCGCCAGACAGCAGGCGGCTTTTTTGCAACGTGTTTATCAAGAGGAACGTGAATGCCTTATAGAGCCGTATCGAAACAATCAGAGGCAGTTTATCCTCGATGTCTCCTATTGGGTAGACTATTTGATTGATAAAGTAACTTTTGATAAAGAATATCCGGCTATCCAAAAAGATTTGCAGCAATTAGGCATGTCGCTTCAAGTCTTCGACTATGAAGATGAATACGCTGATATTGATTTTTATTTTATGCAATTACGGTTGCGCATAAGATATGAGCTTACCCAAGGATACACGCGAATAAAATTGCGGACGTTGCTAAGACATTACGGATACAAACGTCGTAGCCAAAAAATTATGCTTCATATAAGCAAATGCTTAAATCACTTTCATTTGTTGCCGACGCAAAAAGGTTTGATATGTGATATTTGGGATTTATCATTGGATGAAATGATTACTTTTAAAATTGAACCAACTTAGTCGAACGTGCCAATATACATTATCTGTAGTGGTCAAGCATTTTTGTAACACTTGTGCCTTAATAATTGCTGATTCCTGTCCTGGCTTCGAACGGAGTCTTGTAACCATTATATGAATGTGGCCGCACATGGTTATACCAGACATAAGCGAACTCTTCAACAGATGCATAAAGATCGTCCGCTGCTAGATAGTCATGCAGGTAAATCCATTTGTTCTTTAGCGTGTTGAAGTAGCGCTCCATCAGAGCATTATCATATGGATAGCCAGCTTTGCTCATACTTTGGGTAATACCTGCCGATTCACAGAATTTGGTAAATTCCTTTGAAGTGAACTGAGACCCCTGGCCCGAATGCAGAATCAGATTTTTACTTACGGATGTCTGGGCTTCCAGTGCCTTCTTTACTGTACGGATAGCCAGGTCGGTGGTAATGTTCCTATCCGTAATGCTGGATACCACGCTGCGGTCATGCAGATCGATTACGGAGCAATTATACCGTACGCTGCCATCCTTCAGGAAAAGATATGTAAAGTCAGTAGCCCATTTCTGGTTAATCTGTTCTGCCTGGAAATCCTGGTTCAACAGATTATCAAAAACCTTGTGTACGGTGCCTTTCTGGTAATTCGGCTTCTTCCTTCGAACAATGGCATGAAGATTCAGCTCCTTATTCATGTAGTGATGAACAGTAAGGGCACTAAGATGAACATGCTTTCGTTTCAAGAAAATCTGCATGCTGCGGTAAAACCATCCACACCGTTATGCTTGTGGTATATCGTGGTGATTTCCTTGAGCACACGCTGTTTCTGGGCACGATAAGCAGACTTCCTGTTTTTCAGGAAGTTGTAGTAGGCATTGGGGCAAATGTTGAATTTACGCAGCAACCAGCGCACGCCAAATTCATGATGATGTTCTTGGATGAACCGATAAGCCTCTAATCGATTTTCTTTGCAAAGAATGCCGCTGCTTTTTTTAGGAAAAGATTCTCCTTTCTAAGTTCTGCCATTTCCTTTCTGAGTTTACGTATTTCTTTCATGGAGTCGTATTCATTCTGGCTTTCAGGATTGTTCTGGCATTCTTCGCGAAATTCGTTGCACCAATTGATAATGCTGGCTTTTGACATTCCATACTCTTCAATGATGCTTCTTATAGATCGGCCTTCTTCAAGCCGAAGGCGGACAATTTGCTTTTTAAATGTTTCGTCGTAATGTTGTGGCATAATAAAACATCCAAGGATATTATATTTTATTAGTCACTGGTGTTACAACTTTAGTTTATCACTTCAAGGAGAGTTTACGATGAAAGTCATGATGGTCAATGGTTCACCGCATCCGCAGGGCAACACGGCAATGGCTTTGCAGGAAATGCAGAAAGTCTTTGCAGAAAACGGTGTGGAAGTCGAAATGGTTCATGTGGGCAATAAGGCAATTCGCGGCTGCATAGGCTGTCGGGCCTGTGCGCAGAAGGGAAAATGTGTGTTTGACGATATCGTCAATGAAACAGCACCGTTGTTTGCCGAATGTGATGGCCTGGTCGTGGGCAGTCCAGTTTATTACGCTTCGGCAAATGCGACTTTGGTCGCTTATCTGACGCGCCTGTTTTTCAGCACCGGTTTTGACAAGACGATGAAGGTGGGAGCAAGTGTAGTTGTGGCCCGTCGTGGCGGTTTGTCGGCAACCTTTGATGAACTCAATAAGTTCTTCACCATCGCGGGCATGCCCATTGCTGCCAGTCAATACTGGAACAGCGTTCATGGCGGGGCACCGGGAGAAGCGGCGCAGGATATTGAGGGCATGCAGACCATGCGGACATTGGCGCGTAATATGACCTTCCTAATGAAGAGTATCCAGTTGGGCAAGGAAAAATTTGGCCTGCCAGAGAAAGAATCTTGGCAAGCCACTAACTTTATTCGCTGATTGCTGCTTTTGTGTACCATTCCTGGGCCTTCTGCAGATTTTTTTCTACGCCCAGCCCGTTTTCATACAGATGCCCCAAAGCTGCCATGGCTGGTGCTGCGATAATACCGCCCCGCTCGGCGGCAAGGCCGGCATCTTGTAAGGCTTTGGCAAGTAAGCTGTGTGGCTGGCCGTCTTTGCGTTGCTGAAACAGCCAGTCGCGGATGGCTTCGATATCATAGGCAAATGACCAGGTATACATATGGTTGCCGCCAGCAAAGACGGAGTAATTAATAGGAGCGTTGGCGGCGGTCATGTCTTTGACGGTTGCATTGCTTTCTGTCATATTTGCATGACTGTCCCAAAAGGTCTTATTCCGCGCGACTACCTGCAGGGATAAATTCGGCAGTTTGCGGTTGGATTGGCGGGGCGCATCTGTGCCCTGGCCGTTTTTATCATCGGCAGGTTTTGCCTGACGCCCCGGCTTTTTGCTCAAATTACCATCATAGACATTGTTCTGCTTAACAAACTGCAGGATGACATAACGCCCTGCTTGCGCCTTGTCCGTAAGTTCTGCTTTATCGTTTACCATTACGGCGGTAATCTCTTGGCCGGATACAGCAAAGTCCGTTGGCTTTACGGCTGAGGGTAAAAGTGCTTTCGGGTATTCCAAAATCGCTACGGCAACCTGTTCGCCGCTCGTTATAGCTGTAACTTTTTGCAGGCTGTGGACGGCAGCATCTGCCTGCACGCTATCGGCCTGTACGGTGGCTGCCTGTATGGGCAGTGTGTCCGGCAGCATAAATGCACCTGTTCCCACCAAAGTCAAAGCCAATATTTTTTGATATCTGTGCATATATCATATTTGTGACATAAAGACAATCGTTACAAGATTTATTCTTGACTTAAAGTGTGCTCCAAGTGTTAAACTTGAAGCAATAGAGAAATCATTGGCAGGGGATCATAATGAATAGAAGAACTTTTATCGTGGGAGGTTTGGGAACCTTGGGAGTATTAGCTGGCGGCGGTGCGCTCTTTACCCAGCGGCCGGAATTTGGCAGGCTGCCGCAGGGGGAACGTCTGGCACGTATGGAAGCCTCACCGCATTATAGAAATGGCAAGTTCCAAAATCTTGTTCCCGTACAGGTCATGAATGAGGAGAACGGTGAAAATCGTTTTGTGGCGATGGTAAAATTCCTCTTTGGGGATAAGTCACATTTATCGCCGAAGCAGGTAATGCTGTCAAAGAAGACGGATTTGCACAGCCTGAATCCGCATGATGATGTGGTGGTCTGGCTGGGGCACTCCAGTTTCTTTATGCAGCTCGGAGGCTATCGCATTTTAATTGACCCCGTGTTCAGTTCCTATGCGTCGCCCATCTTTTTCATCAACAAGGCATTTCCTGGCAGCAACGTCTATACCGCCGAGGATATGCCGGAGATTGATGTATTGGCGATTTCTCATGACCATTGGGACCATTTGGACTATCCAACGATTATGGCACTGAAGCCGAAGGTGAAACGTATTGTCTGCCCGTTAGGCGTGGGAGAATACTTTGAAGGCTGGGGCTTTGAAAAAGAGCTTTTGCATGAGGAAGATTGGGATGCGGAAATCAAATTAGCGGATGATTTATCTATTCATATCCTGCCGTCCCAGCATTTCTCGGGGCGGTTTCTGACTTCTAATCCCACGCTTTGGTGTGGCTTTGCGTTTGTAACTCCGCAGCGCAAGGTATACTATACGGGAGATGGCGGATATGGTGCACACTTCAAGGCCATTGGGCAGAAGTTCGGCGGCTTTGACTTGATGCTTGGCGAAAACGGCCAGTACAATATGGCCTGGCATGCCATCCATATGCTGCCGGAGGAAACGGCACAGGCGGCAGTGGATGTCGGCGCGAAAATGCTTCTGCCTGCCCATAGCGGCAAGTTTGCTCTGTCCCGCCATTCCTGGCAGGAGCCTTATCAGAGAATTTTACAGGCCAGCCAGCAAAAAGATTATAACTTGCTGACGCCAGAAATCGGGGCATTGGCATATATTGACAGCCAAAAGAATGCGCAGTTCGATCTTTGGTGGGAAAATATGGAATAAATGCATAGAGAAAAACAGGTTCTGCAATACAATGACATGCAGAACCTGTTTTATTTAGCGCCGAAAAGCAAGCGTTGTCTGTCGTGTTTGCTTACCAGCCAAGGATTTCGGCAACTTTGTCCTTTAGATAAAGGGCAATTTTTTTTGACCCGTTTTTTAGGGGATGTGTGTTGTCGCCAGCATAATCGTTAGCATCCAGTAAAGGCTTTTCTTCATTCAACGGGATGAAATAGAGGGCTTTATCGCCACGGGCTTTGCATTCATTCACGGCTGTTTTTATCCACTGGCGCGCCTCGTGTGGAAGCCAGCTGGGGACAGGCTCGATGACGATGATGGGGGTGTGGGGATTTATTTGCCGGACTGTTTGCAGAAGATTTTTATAGCCGCGGATGAAATCGTTTCGCTCAAGCTGATGCTTGTCGTTACCGAAATCATTCGTACCAAGGGAGATAAGGATACCATCTATGGGGAAGTTTTGCGGATTCCAAAGATGATGGGCGGGAGATCTTTTATCACTATAGAAAGTCCAGGGATAGCGATCGGCGGTATGGACCCCATGACCAGGCCAGTCTTCATCCCAGTTGTGGATGACACCTTCGCCAGATTTGCCCAATACGCTGTATTCAGCATCGAGCATTCGGGCCAGCTGCGGGCCGTAGGCCATATCGTTGTCTTCAATATCATCGTAGGGGGCATCGGGGGGACCATCATTTTTTGCGCCGGCGGTAATGGAATCGCCGATGAATTCTAAGCTGCGTGCCTTGGGCGGAGTAGGTGGGAGCATTGTTGCGTTAGGTGCAAGCGAAAAACCGCGAAACTCGCTGATGCCCATATAGCCCTCGGTGGAACGTACCAGGAGAACCTTATGCTTGCCGGCAGGGAGGTCTTCCGCTAACAAGGTGTTTTCTCCTTGCGGACGGAAACGACGAAAGGGACTGTCATCGATGCTGACCCGCCACCAATTGCCGGAATCGATTAAATCGGCCATAAGCAGGGGGCCGGTGAAATTCGCTTTAATATAGGTAGCTCCTTGTGCACACCGGCAGGCTGCCGGAGACTTTTCCCAGCGGCCAAAATACTGGATTCCGGAAGCATTGGCAGGGATTTTCCGAACCATCATATAAAATACCTTCTTTCAGAAAAATAAGGGTAAGCTATACCATTATCAGGTTCATTATAGTTACAGAGAGGGCGTGATGTCAACAAAGGATATAATGAAAAGTGATAATGTAATATGAATGAGCAACAAAAGTTATATCTTTTATTGACAAAGGGATTGACTAATAATATAATAAGGGCGTAGGAAGATGAAACGATAAAAATTCCTACATAAAGTTTATAGAGGAGGAATAAACATGAACATCTTTTTGGTTTGCAACGCAGGTATGTCGACTTCGATTCTGGTGAAGAAAATGCAGGAGGCTGCTGCGGCTAAGTCCTTGGCGGATACGCATATTGAGGCGTTCAGCGTGGAGGTGCTGGATCAAAGGGCAGCGGAAGCGGATGTTGTGCTGCTGGGACCACAGATCCGCCATATGAAAGGCGATGTGGAGAAAATCCTTGCAGGACGATGCCCTGTGGAGGTCATCAATATGCAGGATTATGGAATGATCCGTGGCGATAAAGTATTAGCAAAAGCATTGCAGTTGCTGGGAAAGGAGTAAGCGGATCATGAGCGGAGTGATTTCTGGTTTTGAACGGGTAATGATGCCGCTGGCTGCGCGCATTTCGGGCAATAAGTATTTGCTGGCAATGCGGGATGCGTTTTCCATGCTGCTGCCGTTCATTATCGTTGGTTCTTTCTTTGGCATCGTTCAGTGGGTACTTTTAGATCCCTGGGGAACGGTGATGGGAGCCAATGGTCTTAACTTAGGCACAGCTTTTACCGGGCTGGATACTGCTGGTGATGCCTATAAGAATTCGCAGTTTGTGCATAGCATGCAGGTCATCCAAGGGTTATGCAATAACGTCGTGACAGTAGGTTTTGGCGTGTTCTCTTTCCTGCTGGTGGCTGCTTTTGCCTATCGGCTGGGGACAATCTGGGGCGGCGATCCCTTTGCCAATGCGCTGACGGCTTTAGGGGCTTTTATCATTGTCACACCGCAGAGTGTAGGTGATGTTGGTGCCTTTGACTTGTCATATTTTGGCAATAAAGCGGTGCTTACGGCAATTATCGTAGCTACGGTGTCCTCGAAAATGTTCATCAATCTATCGAAGAACAAGAAGCTTACGATCAAGATGCCGGATACCGTGCCGCCGGCAGTAGCCAATTCCTTTGCCGTATTGATGCCGGTGTTCATTACCTTATTTACCTTTACGCTGTTTTCGACGTTCTTGGCACAGATGGAGTTTATGGGCAGCAAGGCGCTCAATGATTTGATTTATGCGCTTATCCAGGCACCGCTGATGGGCTTTTCTCAGGGCATTGGTTTCTCGCTGCTCTATCAGGGGATTGTTTGGTTCTTCTGGTGGTTTGGCATTCATGGGCATAATGTGACCGCGGCCATCCAGAATATGGTCTATATGCCGGCGCAGCTGGCCAATCAGTCGGGCGATGCGGCCTATATTTTCTCCAATGGTTTCTTTGAAGCGGGACTTATGCATGTGCTGGGGCTGCTTATTGCCATTTTCCTCTTCTCCAAGCGTGACAGCTGGCGGGCAGTGGCCAAGGTTGGCTTTCCGGCGATGCTCTTCAATATTCAGGAACCGATTGCCTTTGGGTTGCCAATCGTGTTGAATCCGCTTTTGTTGATTCCGTATATTTTGGCGCCGCTCGCCAATACCATAGTGGGCTGGCTGGCTGTTTCGGCAGGGCTCGTACCTATCTTCAAATATGTAGTACCCTGGACGATGCCCCTGTTCTTTGGCGGCACGATCGGGACAGGATCGCTGGCTGGCGGCATTTTGCAGCTGGTGTGGCTGGCGATGGATATCTGCATCTATGCACCATTTGTCATTGCCGGCAATAAAATCAAGGATACGGAGGAAGAATGATGGACGAAAAGACAGTAGAACAATCGATGCAGCTGATCTTGCATTCGGGGACGGGGCGTTCAGCGGTGATTGAAGCGATACAGGCATTGGCGAAAGACCATGATATTGAAAAGGCAAGAAAAGCGATTGAAGCAGCGGGCCAGGAAATCGGCAAGGCCCATGATATCCAGACGGCGATGATGAGCGCAGAGTGTGATGGGCAGCCGGTCGAGAAAAGCATCCTGCTGATTCATGCTCAGGATCATTTCATGACTTCGCTGGCGGTGCGGGACATGGCAAAATTGATGGTTGATTTGTATGAAGATGTGAAGAAGGGGTAATCTATGGCCAAGCAGTATCAATTCCCAAAGGATTTCTGGTGGGGGGCGGCTACGTCCGGCCCCCAGTCGGAGGGGCGGTTCCATAAGGCCCACCGGAATCTCTTCGATTACTGGTATGATCATGAGCCAGGGGCTTTTTGGGCTGGTGTTGGCCCCGACGTGGCGTCTAATTTCTACAATGATTTCCGTCAGGATATTGCCCTGATGAAGCAGGCCGGCTTGAATTCTGTCCGTACGTCCATCCAATGGTCACGTCTTATAAAGGGCTTGGAAACCGGCGAACCGGATGAAGATGGTGTGCGTTTCTATAACGAAGTCATCGATGAATTCCTGCGCCAGGGCATCCGTCCGATCATGAACCTGCATCATTTCGATCTGCCCTATGCGCTTTACGAAAAATATGGCGGCTGGACGAATAAGAAAGTTGCTGTGCTTTTTGCCGATTTTGCCGAAACGTGCTTTGCGCTTTTTGGCGACCGGGTCAAGGAGTGGACGACCTTCAATGAGCCGATGGTAGTAGCCGAAGGCGAGTATCTGTATCGGTTCCATTATCCGCTGCAGGTCGATGGGAAAAAGGCCGTGCAATGCATCTATAATCTCAATTTGGCTTCGGCGATGGCGATTGAGCGCTTCCGTCAGTCGGCGTGCGAAAAACAGGGCGGGCGCATTGGTATCGTAATCAACCTGACCCCTGCTTATCCGCGGTCTGATGCCGCCGAAGATCTGGCAGCAGCAGCGTTTGCTGAAACGTTCAAGAACAAGGCATTCCTTGATCCGGCCGTCAAAGGCGTTTTCCCGCCGAAGCTGGTGGAAATCCTGCGCAAGGATGGTGTGCTTTGGGAAAGTACGCCGGAGGAACTGGACTTGATCCAAAGGAATACCGTTGATTTTTTGGGCGTGAACTACTATCAGCCTTTCCGGGCGCAGGCGCAGACGGCTTTTGATGATTCAGAAGGCTGGCTGCCGGAGAAGTATTTTGCGCCGTATGAAATGCCAGGCCGGCGCATGAATCCGTATCGCGGCTGGGAAATCTATCCGCAGGCAATTTACGATATTGCCATCAACATCCGAGACAATTATGGCAATATTCCTTGGTATGTATCCGAAAACGGTATGGGCGTGGAAGGCGAAGAAAAATTCCGGCAGGCAAATGGCATGATTGCCGATGATTACCGGATTGACTTTATAAAAGAGCATCTGGCGTGGCTGCATCGGGGGATTGCCGAAGGCTCGAATTGCTTTGGCTATCATCTTTGGACCCCCATTGACTGCTGGTCGTGGTCCAATGCCTATAAGAACCGCTATGGTCTGATTGCGCTGAATCTGGCCAATCAGCAGAAGACGTTGAAAAAGTCTGCATACTGGTTTAGGGATTTGGCTGCCCATAATGGCTTTACGGAGTAGTAGCGGAAGGAGTGTTTCTTGATGAAAAAAAGATTGTTGGCAGTGGCGGTCGGTTTGTCCTTGAGTATGCCAGTATTTGCCGGTGTGGGACACGCCAGTGTGCTGGATAATCCGCAGGATAAAGCGTATGTGCAGCGCAGCGTGCTGCCAGATCATGGCAAAGCCCAAAAGGAAGCGCTGACGCTGGCGCAAGTGGAAAAATCGGCTCCGTTGGCCAATAAGGTGGTGGATAAACAGCTGACGCCAGAGGCGGCCAGACTCTATCGGTATCTGTTGGCTGTTCCGCAGGCTGGGAAAGTCATCTACGGCCATCAGAATGATACGCATCACAAGATGTTCCGGGTGGATAGCGGCAGCGAGTCTGACTGCAAGGATGTGACCGGCAGCATCGCGGGTGTCGTGGGCATGGATTCGTTATCGCTTACCGGGGATGAATTGAAAGTAACGGCTGCAGAAAAGGCAGCTGGTGTGACGTATACGGATAAACTCGTGGAGATTGCGGAAAATGCTGACAAGCAGGGAGCAATCATCACCTTATCGATGCACATGCCGAATTTTGCGGTCGTAGCGAAAAAGCCGCGCGTAAATGGTGCTTACGATTTTCAAGGCTATAGCCCAAATGTCTTGACCGGTGATGTAGGAAAAAGGATTCTGCCGGGGGGAGACCTCAATGAAGTTTATCGTGCTTATCTGGATATGGTGGCAAACTTTGCGCTGCGTCTGCAGGATAAGCATATCCCAGTGATTTTCCGCCCGCTGCATGAACATAATGGAAGCTGGTTCTGGTGGGGAGGACAGAATATCAGCAGCAATGATTTCTTGGCATTGTGGAAATATACGGCAGAATATATGCGCGATGTGAAAGGCGTGCATAATTTCCTCTATGCGTATTCGCCCAATGGCCCCTTTGCGGATGCAGCTGCTTATCTGGACCGTTATCCTGGCGATGATTATGTGGATATATTCGGTGTGGATACCTATGATGATGATCAAAGCGGCAGCTGGTATAAGAATCTTTCCCAAACGTTGGCGGTTATGGAAAAACTGGGGCAGGAGCGGCATAAAGTCATTGCCCTTACAGAAGCCGGTGTGCGTAGAGGTGGCAGCCTGGCTGTACGGGATAATGTGGATAAAAAGTGGTTTTCCAAGGCCGGAAAAATTTGCTGGGAACATAAGGCTGCTTATTATATGGTATGGGCCAATTTTGACAAAGAGGAACATAATTTCTTTATGCCCTACATGGTGGATGATAAGCGCGGGCATGAGATGATAGATGAATTTACAAGCTTTTATAACGAACCGGCCAGTATCTTTGCCGATGGCAATACGGACTATAAGAAATTGCAGGCAGGTACGGTGAAATGAGCGGCGGGGCAAAATACCAGCAGATCGCTGACACAATCCGCGAAGCTATCCGTAAGGGCGATTATCTGCCTGGCAGTCAACTGCCCCTGGTAAAGGATTTGTGTACCGAGTTTGCCGTCAGCCGTATAACCATCAAACATGCGATAGATGAACTGGTTCGTGATGGATTGGTAGTAAAGCGCCGGGGAGCAGGGACTTTTGTCAAGGCCGTCGCTGACAGTGCCGTGAGCAAACGCAGTAAGTTTTCTCAATTCGGGGGCTTCTCGGAATATTATTCCGGGCACAAGATACATACGGAGGTCTTGCACTTTGCGATAATCCATCCTGATGTGGAAGTGGCCGGGCAGTTGAAAATCTCCCCGGATGATTTTGTCTACGATATCCAGCGTCTGCGTTGTGCAGATGGCGAACCGGTGGTCATCGAATACACACAGATGCCGATGGATCTCATTACTGGCTTGAAGGAAAAACATTTACAGGATTCGCTTTACCGTTATATCGAAGGGTCTCTGGGGATGCATATCCAGTCCGCGCATCGTACCGTGAGAGCTGTTATGCCTACGGAGACGGAACAGGAACTTTTGGGCATAACGGGAAAAATGCCAGTATTGGAGGTACAGCAGACTGCGTTCTTATCCGATGGCCGTCCGTTTGAATATTCCTTGTCCCGCCACCGGGGTGACAAGATGGATTTTAAGGCAGTGTCGGTAAGATAATGGGGGAGAAATAATATGAAGAAAAAATGTTTTTTAACGGCTTTTGCCATAGGAATGGGATTGACAGTAAACTGTTTTGCGGCAGCCAATCCGTTCGCAGATGTTCCGGCAGATCATTGGGCTTATGATGCTGTAGCACAGTTGGCAGCAGATGGTATCATTGAAGGTTATGGCGATAAAGACTTTCAGGGCAGCCGTAATATTACCCGTTATGAAATGGCGCAGATGGTGGCAAGAGCCCGGGCAAAAAATAGCAGTGGCAAGGATAAGATGTTGTTAGAGAAATTATCAGCAGAGTTTAGTGCGGAACTTGAGAATCTTGGGGTTAAAGTCGCCAATCTGGAAAGGAATGCAGACCGGGTAAAATGGAGTGGTGTTTTTGCCCAAAAAGCCATGAGAGGCAACAGTGATGAGCATACTTGGTGGGAAAAAGAATTGTTCCTCAATGTAGATGCGGCAGTTAATGATACGTGGAATGTTCATGCCGGCATTGATACGAAGTGGGGAGGCAATGATGGCTGGAACAGTGAGAAAGAATTCTCGGATGCATACGGAGCTTCCCAGGCAAAAGTATCCAATATGATTTATCACTTGTATGCTAAAGGGCCGCTGGTTAAGGGCACGACAGCTACGCTGGGGCTGTTTACGCCTGGGTTACAGGATGGAGTTGTAGGCAATGCCAGAACAAAAGGCCTGGAACTAGACTATCAGGTGGGAAAAAGTACGCTAAAAGCCTATGGTGGCAATCTGCATGAGAAGGTATCGGATATGTCCTCGGTCTGGTCCGATGCGTTTCGCCGTCATGGGGATCGCGGAGATTTTGAATACGTTGGCACAGGTGCGGGGGGCACAGAAACGGGTTTCAAGGATCAAAAGCTGCGAGTCTGGGGCGTGTCTGTAGAACATCGTTTTACGAAGGATACGATGGCAGGCTTAGGCTACTATAATCTGCATTCACCAGTCGCCTATGGTGACAGTCATTTGGGCATAGTGGCCGTAAATTTACGCCAGCGCCTGACGGATAATTGGGAAATGACCGGTTTTTATTCGCATGGCAATCAGCATTATCAGAATAAAGCCTACGATGTTAAGCTGGTATATAATGGCAGTCCCTGGGGAAATAAAAAATTCGGCGGTTCTATAGGCTACCGGTATCTTGGATCGGATGCCCTTATTATGAGCAGTGTAGTCAATGGCAGTGAAAAACCAGGCCGCAAAGGTTTTGAGGCCAGTCTTTGGTATCATTTCACGAAAAATATCCAAATACAGGGTTATTTATTTAATGGTACAGCGATAAATGAAGCGTATGATAATAATGCACATCGTACTGCCTATTTCACAAACTTGCTGTTCAGTTTTTGATGACTCATTATTGGACATCTGAATCAAGCCGCGAATCTGCTCTCGTTTGTACTTTTAGGCATTTCGCTATATAATATATGCATATAGAAGTAAGGAGGGCGGCAGTCGTGTTAAAGTATGAGGCAATCGCCAGAGAACTTAGAGAGGATATACAACAAGGCAAATATACTCCAGGGGAACAGCTGGCACTGGAAAAAGAAATGTGCCAGCAATATGGCGTTAGCCGCATAACGATAAAACGGGCTGTCGATGAATTGGTTAAACAGGGACTGGTAGTCAAACGGCGCGGTTCGGGAACTTTTGTAAAATCGCTCAAGGACGAAGATGTGAAAGAACTGAGCATGGCAAACCAGTTTTCTGGTTTTGCGGCGACGTTCAAGGGCCGCAAGGTCGCTTCGAAAATCTTGCGATTCGAGATCATCCATCCTACGGCTGAGGTGGCAGCTAAACTGCAATTGGCTGTGGACGATTTTGTCTATGATATTATCCGGGTGAGATTGCTGGATGACCGGCCTGTGGTGGTGGAATACACACAGATGCCGATCCAGTTGATTGCGGGCCTCAAACGGCAGACGCTGGAAAAATCGATTTACAGTTATATTGAAAAGGATTTGGGTTATAAGATCCAATCGGCGCATCGCACAGTGCGCGCGGTGATGCCTACGGATGAAGAACGCGAGCAGCTGCAGATAGAAGGCGTACTGCCGCTGCTGGAAGTCACACAGGTGGCTTTTTTGGATGATGGCCGCCCCTTCGAGTATTCGATTGCCCGCCATCGTGGCGATTATAGCAATTTCCGCTCGGTGAGCATTCGTTGAAGGTAATTTAGAAAATGGAGTGATGTATTGATGTTGGAACCTATGCTTTTAAAAGCACCGTTGAAGGATTATCTTTGGGGCGGCAACCGTTTGAAGAACGAATACGGCAAGGAATCCGATTTGGATATCGTGGCAGAAAGCTGGGAACTATCCTGCCATGAGGCAGGATTGAGCGTAATCGATAGCGGTGCGCATAAAGGCGAAACCCTGGCGGCATTTCTGGCCGGGGCGGGGAAGGCTGTGCTCGGAAGCAAGGCGCAGGATAGGGATTATTTCCCGCTGCTGATCAAATTCATCGATGCCAAGGGGGATTTGTCGGTACAGGTTCATCCAGATGATGAGTATGCGCTGCGGGAAGAAGGCGAGCAGGGCAAGACGGAAATGTGGTATGTGGTCGATGCAGAACCCGATGCAAGCCTTATCTATGGTTTTCAGCAGAAAATCAGCAAAGAAGAATTCGAGCAGCGCATTGCGGATAATACGCTGCTGGAGGTCTGCAACAAAGTCCCCGTGCATAAAGGGGATGTGTTCTTCATCAAGGCAGGTACGCTGCATGCCATTGGCAGTGGAATCCTGATCTATGAGGTACAGCAAAGCTCTAACCTGACGTATCGTGTCTATGACTATGGGCGCGTAGGCAAAGATGGCAAGCCGCGTCAATTGCATATCGATAAGGCTTTGGCGGTAACCAAGCTCGAAGTGCCGCAGGCTGTGTCGGGAAATACGGTGGATATTGACCTGTTCCCGGATATGGATATCAGATTATTGGCGGAATGCAAGTATTTCAAAGTATATCATGGCAGTCTGCAGGGAGACAGCACTATGTGCGCTGGCGAGGATTCCTTCCATTGCCTGACGGTACTGGATGGCACTTTGTCGCTTACCGTAAATGATGTATCTCTCAAAGTGGCAAAGGGAAGGACGGTCTTTGTGCCGGCTGGCTTGGGAAGATATCAGCTGCAGGGACAGGCAGCGTTTATTTTAAGCAAATTATAACCCGGAAGAAGATGTCTCCCACCTCTATAGGTGGTGAGTTCCTTATTTACTGACAGGCGGTTTGCAATCCCTTTTGGGGTTGCAAACCGCTTTTCTGATGCTTGCGGCAGGGATTGGATTTTCCTTTGGCGAAATAGTCCTACGGGCATTAGCGGCTCAGGCAAATGGGGCAGGGATACTGGTGGAAAAAATATAGGGAATAGCTTGACTTGGAGTAAGCTTCAAGTGGTAGAGTGAAAGCAAGAGGCTGCATGATATAGCAGAAAGCCGTAGGATTCAGCAGGGAGGTTGACATGATGAAGAGCAGAATGACGCGCAGGAATTTCGTGAAGCTGGCTGGTATGGCCGTGGCGCTCGCAGCGTTGCCGGGCTGTGCGACATTGGCGGCCGATACGGCAGTAAAAAAGCCGGATGGGAAGCAAAAGGTGGCCGGCACCGGCGGTGAACATTATGTTCCCTATCAGGAACGGCAGGGGGCAGAGTCAGTGGTTTACTTTACCCGTGACTTGTCAGCGGCAGGGCTTTTGCAAATCTATGACCGCGTCAAAAAAGATCTGGGCGGCAAGGTGGCCATCAAGCTGCATACCGGCGAGCCGCAGGGTCCGAATATCATTCCGCGCCCCTGGGTAAAGGAACTTTTGCAGAAGCGTCTGCCGGCAGGCACCATCATCGAGACCAATACCTATTATGGCGGAGGCCGCGATACGACAGAAAAACACCGGCAAACTTTGCAGGTCAATGGCTGGACGGCTTTCACCACGGTGGATATTACGGATGCCGAGGGGACGGCAATGCTGCCGGTGCCCAATGGCAAGTGGTTTACGGAGATGTCCGTGGGCAAGAATATGCTGGCATATGATTCGCTGCTGACGCTGACGCATTTCAAAGGCCATGCGATGGGAGGCTTTGGCGGTTCCAATAAGAATCTGGGCATTGGCTGCGCCGATGGCAAAATCGGCAAGAAAATGATTCATGCCGGGGACTCGGGCTCCCAATGGGGCGTCAATAACGAGGAATTCATGGAGCGCATGACCGAGTCAACGCAGGCTGTAGTCAGCCACTTCCAGGATAAAATCGCCTTTATCAATGTCATGCGCAATATGAGTGTGGACTGTGACTGTGCGGGCACCTCGGCCCAGCCTGTGGTCACGCCGGATATTGGCATTGTGGCATCGCTCGATATCCTGGCCGCTGACCAGGCCTGTGTCGACTGTGTTTATGCGCTGCCCGAAGAAAGCAGGCATGATCTGGTGGAGCGCATGGAATCACGCCATAGCATGCGTCAGCTGACCTATATGAAGGAAATGGGCATGGGCAATGACCGCTATCAGCTGATTGATATCGATAATGGGGACAAAGTCATCACGGCTGCCGAGGCGGTAAAGGGCGTCAAGGGTACCTGGGTGCCGGACGGCAATTGATGGGCAGCAAAGATTTGACCGTTAGACATGACGGTCAAATTTTTTGGCAACAATATTGACATGGTGTCATTTTATTTATATAATACAAGCAACAAGAAAAGTTACACAGTGTCATTTTACACAGGCAGAAATCCGATACCTAGGATTTTTGCAGAGGAAAAGCCCGTACGGCGGGAGGAAATCCTTGCTGCCGGTGCTTTAGGAGCTCAGTCATGGAACGTTGGAGGGTGTGTGGCAATGCAATATACGAAACTCGGTAACACGGATTTGGAAGTATCCCGCATTTGCTTAGGCTGCATGGGCTTTGGCAATGCAGCTGCAGGACAGCATAGCTGGACGGTGGACGAAACTGCCAGCCGGGAGATAATCAAGCATGCCTTGACGCAGGGGATAAATTTCTTTGATACGGCCATTGCCTATCAGAGCGGCACGAGTGAGGAATATCTGGGCAGAGCGCTGCGCGATTATGCCGCGCGGGACGAGGTGGTGGTCGCGACAAAATTCCTGCCCCGCAGTACACAGGAAATCAAAGCTGGTGTGACCGGTCAGGAACATATTGCCAAACAGCTGGATATGAGTTTGCAGCATTTAGGGATGGATTATGTGGATCTGTATATCTATCATATGTGGGATTATCAGACCGATATTTATGATATCTTAGATGGTCTTACGCAGCAGGTGAAGGCGGGCAAAGTCCGCTATATCGGCATTGCCAACTGCTATGCCTATCAGTTGGCCAAGGCCAATGCGCTGGCGGCAAAGGAAGGCTTTGCTCCCTTTGTGTCGGTGCAGAACCATTACAATCTGTTGTTCCGCGAGGAAGAACGGGAGATGGCAAAATTATGCGCCGAGGACAACATTGCCATGACGCCTTACAGTGCGCTGGCCAGCGGCCGGCTGGCTAGAAGGCCCGGGGAAATGTCCAAGCGTCTTGCGGAGGATAGTTATGCCAAGCTCAAATACGATGGCACGGCTGAAGCTGATGAAAAAATCATCCTGCGCGTGGCAGAGCTTGCCGATACGTATGGCGTATCCATGACGGAAATCGCTTTGGCCTGGCTGCTGACGAAGGTAACGGCACCGGTGGCCGGGGCGACCAAGCGCCATCATATCGATGGCGCGGTCAAGGCGGTAGAATTGGAGCTTGCAAAAGCAGATATTGCTTATCTGGAAGAATGCTATATCCCGCATAAGCTGGTGGGGGTAATGGCACAGAATACTGAAAGTGGCAATAAAAAAGAGCAGGTCTGGATGAAAAATGCGCCCCAGGGGATGCAGTGAGTTTATCCGGCATATGAGAAGGGGAAAAGCTTTTCGTTACGGAAGTGGTGTATATGAATAGACGCGAGTGTTTGAAAGTCACCGGCAGGGGCGCATTGACTGTGCCGGGGCGCTTAGTGGTGACAACATGCTTGCCCGTGGTGTTTATTGCGGTGATGAGTTTCCATTATATTCCCAAACTGCTGCATGAAATCCTGGGCGTGGCCTGGCTGCTGCTTGTCCTGCTGCATTTGTATCAGAACCGCAGCTGGCTCAAGAATTTGCGGCAGGGAAGCTGGAGCT
Source organism: Pseudoselenomonas caprae (assembly GCF_008271345.1). Taxonomy (NCBI): domain Bacteria; kingdom Bacillati; phylum Bacillota; class Negativicutes; order Selenomonadales; family Selenomonadaceae; genus Pseudoselenomonas; species Pseudoselenomonas caprae. The sequence goes on along the minus strand of NZ_VTOZ01000008.1, from coordinate 5,730 downwards.
TCGGGCGGCTTCTGGGAACGGTCATCGATAGTTTGCTTATCCTGGGGGTGCTGGTAACTATCCTGTCCGGCTTGGGAATTTCCAACTATCTGCTCAAAGAAGTGATGCCGCTGGCCGTGCAGCGCAGCATTGCTCTGCATCAATACCACGTTTCGCTGCCGTATGCGCTGCTGATCTTGAGCGGCCTGCATTGGGGCCTGCATTGGCAAGGCTGGAAAAGACAATGGCAGAAGCGCATGAACTGGTCATTGCCGAAAATGGCCGGACGGCTGCTGGCTGGCACACTGGCAGCTTTCGTGCTGGTGGCTGGCGTATGGGGTTCGGTTATGAACCGTGTAGGCGACCGGCTGCTGATGAAGCACATCTTTGCGACAGAGGCGACTAATCAGCCTGGTGGCATCTATGTACTGCTACTGGCGGGGATGCTGGGACTTTATGTGCTGGGCGGAATCGTTTTGGGCAGAAGCAGGAAATAACGCAGAAGAAGCTGAACAACGGCGTTATGAAAGCAGATGAAATTTTCGCTTGACTTGAAGTAAGCTTCAAGTGCTAGATTAGACTTGAAGTCAGGGTTTGTTCCCTAGGGTGTGAAAGAAGCAGGAAAAGGAGACCAGGATGAAGAAAAGAATCATCGCGGCAGGGCTGGCAGCCGCAACTGCTATGTCAGCGAATTTTTTGACGGTGGAGGCAGCAGCAATGGCAAATAACAACAAACGTATCGCAGTGAAAGTAACCCAGACGGCAGGACGGCAGCAGCTTGGTGAGTTTGCTCCCGATTTTGCCCGCTATAATGACGATATCCTCTTTGGCGAAGTTTGGTCGAAAAATGACATACTCTCGCTGCATGACCGCAGTATCGTGACGGTTTCGGCCTTGGTGGCCAGCGGCATGGTGGACAGCTCACTCAAATATCATCTGCAGTCGGCAAAGAAAAATGGCGTGACCAAAGCGGAAATGGCAGAAGTCATTACCCAGCTGGGCTTCTATGCTGGCTGGCCCAAGGCCTGGGCTGCCTTCAATCTGGCAAAAGAGGTCTATAACGAACCGGCAGCTAAGGATACGGAGAGCAAAGGAAGCGATACGATGGATTTGGAAGCCATCAAGGAAACCAGCATGTTCCCTGTGGGTGGCGAAAATGTCAACTACGCCCAGTATTTTGACGGCAAGAGCTATCTCCATATGATTTCTACGGAACAGGTGGTCATCGGCAATGTGACCTTTGAGCCGGGCTGCCGCAATCACTGGCATATCCATCATGCCGACAAGGGCGGCGGGCAGATGCTCCTGGTCACGGCCGGACGCGGCTGGTATCAGGAATGGGGCAAGCCTGCGCAGGAACTGAAGACCGGCGATGTCGTGCATATCCCGGCCAATGTCAAGCATTGGCATGGCGCGGCCAAGGATTCTGCTTTCCAGCATATCGCTGTGGAAGTGCCGGGCGAGAATACTTCTAACGAATGGTGCGAACCTGTAGCGGCGCAGGAATACAACAAACTGCCGTAAATTTATAGGAAAAGAGGGAGCCGATGAAGAGAAGGACTTTTATTGCGGGAGGACTGGGGGCTTTGACGCTGCTGGCGGGTGGCATGTTTTTCGCCAAGAGCACCTGGTACCGCAAGGCGGCTAACAGTGTCCGCAATCTGACCGGGGACTTGGATGCGCAGTTTTTGCGGCAGCTTATCACTGCCGATGCTGCCCATAGCCGGACCATCATGTGGCAGGCGGAGGATGTCCTGGTAAATCCAGCCATCGAATACCGTGTTAAGGGGCAGGCGGAAGCTCAGCTCGTTCCTGCGCTGGAGGATTTCTTCACTGACGATGGCGTGAAGAACAATCAATATCTGGCGAACCTGCAGGAACTGCAGGCTGATACGGATTATGAGTACCGTGTGGTGACGGATGCGGCTGCCAGCGGCTGGCATATGTTGCATACGGCGGGGACAGGAGAGTTTGAATGCCTGATATTCCCCGATTCCCAGTCCAGCGACTATAGCGATTGGGAGGCATTAGCGCAAAATGCCGCCCAGCGCAATCCGCAGGCGGCATTCTTTATCAATATGGGCGATATCGTGGACAATGGCGAAGACCATACGCAATGGCAGGCCTGGTTCCATGGGGTAAATGGCATGATTGACCGCATTCCCTTTGTGCCCTTGATGGGCAATCATGAAACCTATGACCAGAATTGGAAGGTGCGGCTGCCAGAGGCCTATCTTCATTATTTCGTGGTGCCGGAAAACAACAGCCGGGATTTTTCCCGCTACTATTATTCCTTTGACTATGGCGATGTGCATTTCATGGTGCTCAACAGCCAGTGGGACGAAACCGAGGCGTTCAAGCCGGGCCTTATGGCAGAGCAGCTGAGCTGGCTGCGGGAAGATGCTGGCAGGAGCCGCAAGAAATGGAAAATCGTGCTGGTGCATAAGGATGTCTTGCAATACCGCATCCACAAACGTCCGGAACGGCAGGAAGGAATTTCGGATTTAGGCAGGAATTTCATGCCGCTGTTTGATGAATTGGGCATTGATATTGTCTTTACGGCCCATCTGCATACCTACCGCAACCGGGGACATATCAAAAGCTTTAGGCGGGACAGCCAAGGTCCGCTTTATATCCTGACGGGGGTGGCTGGCAATGTGCGTTATCCCGGCTTATGGATTGACCATCAGCTGGATGAGGTAGTGGCGCCCCAGCCCGAAACGGACAATTACCTTACCATGCAGGTGACGGACGAAGCGATAACGGTCAAATGTTTCCTGCCCGATGGACAGGTGATCGATACGGTGAAAGTGACAAAAGCAAAATAACGCTGACCCTGACTGTTGAAAAATGCAGTCAGGGTTTTATAATATAGATTTATTTCCTGCCCGCAGCTTTAAAAGACGGGGCTTTCTAGTAAGGCTGCTGCGAAGACTATCGGCGTGACAGCCATGCTTTGGCAGGGGATTATCTGGAACTATTTGAACGAAACGAGGCAATGGTATGAACGAGAAAATTGACCGGTCAAAAGTCAAAGAACGGTATGCAGCAGGAAAAATGCGGCAGCACGCCACGCGGGCATTGTTCTTTATCGGCGGCTTCGGGGCAGCGTCCTGGGCACCACTGGTCCCCTTGCTAAGGGAAAGACTGGCTATCGGCGAGGATGTGCTGGGGATGCTGCTCTTGTGCATCGGTATCTCATGAATCAGCTGCTTACGCCGGAGCAGAGCCGCCGTGTCGTAGACTGGCTTCATGCGCGCAAGCTGGAATTTTACCTTGAAAGCAACAACGGTCTCTTTGCCAGTGAGAACTTTGCGACCCTGGGCGAGCCTGTCATGCAGGAATATTCGGCCCGTAAAGGGCAGGATAATGCCGCGAAGATGACCGTGCGGCAGGCTTTTCCTGAAATGATTTTCGGCGCCGAGCTTTACCGGGATGATCTGAACAAAGTCAGCTTTATCCTCGAAAGCTATGAAGATTTCCTGGCAGCCAAGGCGGCCTTCCCTGACCTTCAGGCAGGTACCTGGGGTGGCGCCGGGGAAACGGCCTTATTCGGCGATCTGGGCGTCAAGGGTATCAGCAAGGCTCATGCCATCGACAAACTGCTGCAGCATATCGGCGGCAGGATTGAGGACACGATTGCCTTCGGGGATGCAAAATTTGCGGGTCAATCCTGAGGTGACGGACGATGACCTGCTTTTGGCCGGCAAAACCATTGCCGCATTGCAGACACTTCCCCTGCATAGTATTGACCGCGCAGATTGCTGTGATTTGACCGAATAAGGAGGGGCTGACCTGTGGTAGAAACAACGCTGATGATTATTTTTTGGCTGGATAATGGCAGAACCATGACCCTTTCCATCCCGAACCCGCGCAGCGACTTGACGCAAAGAGAGGTCAGCATGGCCATGTTTGAACTCTTGAAACGCAGGTTTATTCTGTCGGAAAATGGGGGCCAAGCAACGGCGGTCAAGCACATGTACCTGCGGATTGTGGATGAACAGCTCCTGCCATAAGGGGGCGAGAAGATGGAGCAAACCATACTCACCGCCGTTTCGGCTGCGGGCTTTCCCATTGTCGTGACGTTTTATTTATTGACCAGCTTTCAGAAGTCAATGGATAAGTTCACTGATAAGCTGGGGGAGCTGATACAGGAACTTAGGCGGTTTGAAAAATGATGCATAGACGAATAGCGGGCGGTTGACTGGTCAAATTAACTGGTCGGCCGCCCACCTTTGTTTTGTAAAATGTCAAGATTGATGACATTTTGTATTGACAATGCTGACAAAACTGTTAGTATGATACTAGAAGGTGGTGGATGTAAATGTTTGAACGGTTGAAAGCCGCCAGAAAAGCCTTACACTTAACGCAGGAGTTTGTGGCTGGTCAGATGGGGATGTCACGGACAACGATTGTGGCCATTGAAGCGGGCAAGCGGGAAGTTACCGCCAGTGAATTAGCTGCATTTGCAGAACTTTATGGTGTCTCTATGGACGAACTTGTACATGGGACGACTCCGGATGATAGCAAGGCCGCTATGTTTGCCCGTACCTTTTCGGAACTGTCAGATAGTGATAAAGCTGAAATCATCAATCTGATGCAGTTTAAGAAACGTTATCGGGAGGATATGAAGGCGTAAATTCAGGATTTATCGAAGTATAGCAGTAACGCAAACTTGAGGTACCAATTTGGAACCTCAAGAGAAAGGATTATTTATGAGTGATACATCGTTGCTCGGCGTTGAAAAAGCAGAATTGGGTCCCGCTGATGCACAACACATTGAAAAATTGGTTTATATGGTGCGTGGTCAGCAGGTAATGCTGGACTATGACTTGGCTAGGCTCTATCAGGTCGAAACGAAAACACTCAATCGTGCGGCCAGCCGTAATAGTGCCCGCTTTCCGGAAGATTTTCGTTTTCAGCTGACCAGAGAAGAATTTGACAACTTGAGGTGCCAAATTGGTACCTCAAGTGAAGAAACGACTGGGCATGGTGGTCGTCGCTATCTTCCGTATGCGTATACAGAGCAGGGAATCTCGATGCTTTCCGGGGTGTTGCGCAGTGATGTTGCCGTTCAGGTCAGCATTGGCATTATGAGAGCTTTTGTTGAAATGCGAAAGTTTATTGCCAACAATTCTTTGCTGTTTGAGCGTATAAGTAGTGTTGAACTGAAACAGCTGGCCTTTCAGCAGGAAACCAATGAGAAACTGGATAGGGTTTTTGATTATATCAATACGCATACGGAATCCAGTCAGAAAATATTTTTTGATGGTCAGATTTATGATGCGTTCAGCCTGCTGATTGATTTGATAAAAAGGGCGGAAAAGGACATTGTTTTGGTGGATGGTTATGTGGATGTTGGTACGTTGAATCTGTTGGCCAAGAAACAATCTGGTGTTGTGGTGGAAATTCATACCTTTGGGAATACGCGGCTTACGGCTGCGGATATAGAAAAATTTAATCAGCAGTATCCGCAGTTGATGGTCAAATACACCAGTGCTTTTCATGATCGCTTCTTGATTCTTGACCATAAAGAAGCCTATCATATCGGAGCATCGCTCAAGGATGCAGGGAAAAAATGCTTTGCGGTTACTAAATTGCAGGATTTGGGGTTGTTGACAGAATTACTGCATAAATTGCAGAAATGAATTGCAGAATAAAATAATCGAGCAACTGACTTTTTATTAGTCGGTTGCTCGATTATTTTATTCTGATTTTTTATGCAATCTGTATCGTATATGAATAATTATC
>NZ_VTOZ01000078.1:0-258 GCF_008271345.1 Pseudoselenomonas caprae | reverse complement strand
TAGTGATACTCTTAGGTCGGAACATTTTGGTTCTGCATTGTCTAGTTTTGAGGGAATAATCCTTCAAAAAAGTAAATACCATAATGGGGGCGTAGCTCAGCTGGGAGAGCACCTGCCTTGCAAGCAGGGGGTCAGGAGTTCGATTCTCCTCGTCTCCACCATTATGGGCCTATAGCTCAGCTGGTTAGAGCGCACGCCTGATAAGCGTGAGGTCAGTAGTTCAAGTCTACTTAGGCCCACCATTAAAAGCAATGGTAT
>NZ_VTOZ01000077.1:0-261 GCF_008271345.1 Pseudoselenomonas caprae | reverse complement strand
TAAATAGGCAGGAACATATTCCGTGTTAGTTTCAATCTTTACACCGAAGGGAGCCAGTTCCTCGTTAATTTCATGAAACAGCACCGTTATCTTTTCGTAGAGCCTATACCGAAATTTCTCCGTAGCCTTTTTCCAGACCCAGCTATATTTATTGGCATTGGCCTCAAATTTTGAGCCGTCGATGTAAAGATGGCTCAAATCCACATGTTCCTCGGCAAATATCTTTTTGTTGATATCGCAGAACAATTCCTCAACCGATGT
>NZ_VTOZ01000076.1:0-261 GCF_008271345.1 Pseudoselenomonas caprae | reverse complement strand
CAAATAGGCAGGAACATATTCCGTGTTAGTTTCAATCTTTACACCGAAGGGAGCCAGTTCCTCGTTAATTTCATGAAAAAGCACTGTTATCTTTTCGTAGAGCCTATACCGGAATTTCTCCGTAGCCTTTTTCCAGATCCAGCTATATTTATTGGCATTGGCCTCAAATTTTGAGCCATCGATGTAAAGATGGCTTAAATCCACATGTTCCTCGGCAAATATCTTTTTGTTGATATCGCAGAACAATTCCTCAACCGATGC
>NZ_VTOZ01000075.1:0-299 GCF_008271345.1 Pseudoselenomonas caprae | reverse complement strand
TGTAGAGACCCCCATAAGTTAGACCCAGGAATCTAACTTATGGGGGTCTTTTTATGGCAAAATATAGTGCAGAATTTAAATGTAAGGTAGTCCAAGAGTATTTGAATGGACATATAGGATATACTGCTTTAACAAAAAAATATGACATCCCTTCCCCAAAATGCATTCAAGCGTGGGTCGGAAAATATCGTAGAATGGGGAAAGATGGGCTTCAGCGGTCAAGAAAAAATGAAACCTATTCTTTCCAATTCAAGGTAAATGCTGTAGAGTTATATTTAAGTACAGAGCTTTCTTACCAG
>NZ_VTOZ01000074.1:0-317 GCF_008271345.1 Pseudoselenomonas caprae | reverse complement strand
GCTGAGAATGTTTTCGATAAAGTATCCAAAGGTACGGTACGATGGTGTTTGATGCTCCATGAGATACATATAACGAAGATTGACCTTGCAGTTATCCTCAAGTTCCCGGAGCGAGATATATCCATTAGACATGAATCCGAATAAAATTGCTTTCAGCATGTTGGCCGGGTTGTATCTGATGCGTCCAGTGATATGTTTCGGAACATTTTTCAGATACTTCTCCAAGTCGATTCCCTCCATGAATCTGTCGAAAACCAACACTGGGTCGCAAATATCCAGATAATCTGAAATATATAGTGGCAAAATTGCCTGTTTTG
>NZ_VTOZ01000073.1:0-342 GCF_008271345.1 Pseudoselenomonas caprae | reverse complement strand
TGCCTTGCGTGTAAGAATATTCCCGTTGGTGTCCATTTCATAATACTTAAATTCAGTGGTATCTGTGGTTATTTTTTGATGTGGAATACATGTATCGAAGCGACGACGCAGCCGATTGGGAGCAATACGCCCAACAGTACCTTTGTAGGAACTGTACTTGCGGCTCTTGTGAGAGAACGCTTTTACCTGCAGCCCTAATTTCTGGACAAGGCGCTGAACCTTCTTGCGATTGACTAAAAGGCCCTCTTTGCGGAGCTTACCCCAGATTCGACGATAACCAAAGTCCTTGTCACTCTGCCGAATTGCTTTGATTTTTGCTTCTAACTCAGCATCCGGATTTTT
>NZ_VTOZ01000072.1:0-342 GCF_008271345.1 Pseudoselenomonas caprae | reverse complement strand
CGCCTTGCGTGTAAGAATATTTCCGTTGGTGTCCATTTCATAATACTTAAATTCAGTGGTATCTGTGGTGATTTTTTGATGTGGAATACATGTATCGAAGCGGCGACGCAGCCGATTGGGAGCAATACGCCCAACAGTACCTTTGTAGGAACTGTATTTGCGACTCTTGTGGGAGAAAGCTTTTACCTGTAGCCCTAATTTCTGGACAAGGCGCTGAACCTTCTTGCGATTGACTAAAAGGCCCTCTTTGCGGAGCTTACCCCAGATTCGACGATAACCAAAGTCCTTGTCACTCTGCCGAATGGCTTTGATTTTTGCTTCTAACTCAGCATCCGGATTTTG
>NZ_VTOZ01000071.1:0-380 GCF_008271345.1 Pseudoselenomonas caprae | reverse complement strand
GAATTGGCACTTCGACTTAATTTGAAATCTGCGGGCCTTTTAGCTAACTGGGTTCAACGCTATCGTGCTGTTGGTATAGAAGGTCTCAAACCGCAACGGAAAGGCAGGCGGCCAAAGGTGCCAGATAAAGCCAGTATTACACCAGAATGCAATATGAATCAAGATGAGAAACTTAAGCAGTTAGAAGAAGAGAATCTCAAGCTACGTATTGAGGTGGCTTATTTAAAAGGACTGAGGAGATTGCGCCTGGAGCAAGAGGCGCAGAAGCGAAAGCAAGGATCGCCCACAGTCTCCGAGGATCATTCAAATTAAAAGACATCCTTGCAGTTATAAAACTCCCTAAAGCCACTTACATGTATTGGCAACAGCGATTCGACCGC
>NZ_VTOZ01000070.1:0-446 GCF_008271345.1 Pseudoselenomonas caprae | reverse complement strand
TATCTAGACCCGTTCCTTGACCTTTATAATCGTGAAATCATTAGCTTTAGTATCACCAAACGGCCATCGTCACAAGGCATTATGTCTGCTTTGGATAAGGCAATTGCCATTACCAGCGACTGCCCTTATCGTCGAACGTTCCATTCCGACCAGGGATGGGCTTACCAAATGGGCAGCTATGTAGGCCGATTAAAGGAAGAACGAATTTTTCAAAGTATGTCTCGCAAAGGCACCTGTCTGGATAATAGCGTGATGGAAAATTTCTTTGGCCTGCTAAAACAGGAAATCTATTATGGGCATACCTATCACAGCTTCGAAGAACTTGAACGAGCTATACGGCATTACATCACATACTACAATAAGCACAGAATCAAAGCTAAGCTGGGGTGGCTCAGCCCAGTAGATTACCGTTTACGTCATGCCGCAGCATAAAAAACCGGTAGCAG
>NZ_VTOZ01000007.1:0-117661 GCF_008271345.1 Pseudoselenomonas caprae | reverse complement strand
CGTTCTTTCTTTTGGGGGGATGCAGTGCTGCGTGGAAGCCTCAGCGTATCCAGTGGATACGGCCTTCCTCGAAGCGGTCTGGCTGGGTTCTCTTCTCGGCGGGGTAGCCGAAGGGGATGATGGTGAAGGCGGCAAGCTCGGCGGGAGAACCGATGATTTTTTCCACGGCCTCCATGCGCTCGGGGACGGGCGCCACACCCAGCATGACGCCGCCGAGCCCCTGGGCCTCGATTTCGAGCAGGATATTTTCGGCTGCGATCGCACAGTCGATCTGCGCCATGGGCGGGAAGATGATGCCTTCTTTTTTGTAGCAGATCACGATAGCAGCCGGTGCTTTTGCCGCAGGGGTTGCATAAGGGCTGATGGTGCTCAGCTGCAGCAGGGTATCGGGGTTCGTGATGACATAGAATTCCCACGGCTGCTGGTTGGCGGCGCTGGGGGCAGCAAAGGCTGCCTGCAGGATGCGCGTGATCTTTTCTGGCTCTACGGGCTGGCTATCAAAGCGGCGGATACTGGTTCGGGTAAAAATCGGATTCATGATGTGTAAGACCTCCATATTGTGCGAGATTAAGTCTGGCTGTTCAGGCAAGCTACCAGACGTGTTTCTAATTTCTTCATCGATGTGGTGGGCTCAAACCGATCGACCACGTTTCCTTGACGGTCGACAAGGAATTTGGTGAAGTTCCATTTGATGTCTGGCTTTTCGTTATAATGCCAATCCATCTTGCGCAGCAGGACACTCATTGCCATCGCTTTGGGACCGGTGCCGAACCCCTTGAAACGCTGTTTGGCCTTCAGATAGGTGTATAGGGGGAGTTCGTGCTCGCCGTTCACATCTGCTTTCTTCATGCGCAGGAACGATGTGTTGTAGTTGAGCGTGCAGAAAGTCTCGATGTCAGCATCATCTTCCGGTGCTTGCTCGAGGAATTGATTGCAGGGGATATCGATGATCTCGAGCCCTTGTGCGTTGTATTGACGATAAAGCCGTTCAAGCTCTTTATACTGTGGCGTGAAACCGCAGTGCGTAGCTGTGTTGACAAGAAGAAGTACCTTGCCCCGAAATTCACTCAGGGAGATTTGGCGGCCGTGATTATCTTCCAGTTCAAAATCATAAAAAGTCATAAGTTCTACCTCCTCTGCTATCCATTATAATGCCAAACTATATTTTGTCAAACTTGATTTACATAAATATGATTTGACCGATACGCGGAAACTTGGTAAAATAGATGTACTGAAAACGAAATGACGGAGAGATGGAAATAAAAAAAATGAAATGTCCCGCTGAGGCTTTGAAATTGAAAGAGCAGCTCTATCGCATCATAGACGTACTGGAAAAATGATGACCACCCAAAATCGCATAGCGTAGCGGGAAACTGACCAATAAAATTGGAGGTCCCAGACAAAGTTGTCAAACTCTGTCTGGGACCCGTTTGTTTTTATGGAGGTGAGCAGGATGATTCCTGAATATGAGATACTTTTCCGGCTGGCACTAGCTGCCGTCCTCGGCGGATTCGTCGGTTATGAAAGACAATCCCGCCGCAAGTCTGCTGGCTTGCGCACGAATTTGATCGTGGCCATGGGGGCCTGCCTGATGATGATATTGTCGCTGGCCATGTATTGGAGCATGGAGGACAAGAGCAATGGCGATCCTGCGCGAATCGCGGCACAGGTTGTCAGCGGCATGGGCTTTTTAGGTGCAGGCGCCATCATGAAGGAAGGTCTGACCGTTACGGGCCTTACGACGGCTGCCTGCTTGTGGATTGTGGCTGGCATCGGCCTGGCCGTCGGCGCAGGTCTCTATATCGAGGCGCTGTTCACAACGGTATTTGTCTTTGTGGCCTTGAATTTCCTGACACATATCGATGACTTCTTTGATCATAAGAAAAAGATGTCACTGGAAATCTGTCTGGTCAATCAGCCCAGTGAACTCAAACGCATCCATCGGCAAATGGAACAACACAATCTGAAAATCGGCCGTTTCAGCGTCCAGGAAAGCGGCGATGGCAGCGATTCGTCGAGCTATTATCTGGTGCTCAAGATGGACTTGCTGTTTGACAGTGAAAACGCTGTGGCAAGCATCATCGACTATCTGAATTCCTTGGATACTGTGCTTTGGGTGGAGAAACGGAGCTAGTCTTGTTTTAGATGTGAAAAAAATTCATGCAGCGCAGCGTTAATGTTTTGGCGTCGCCGTCTTTATGGGTGACGAGGTATTTGAGGGTGTAGGCGTAGAAGAATGAGGTGATGGGGACGAAGCGATGGCCTTTGTGGAAGTTGCCCCAGGTCAGGAGTTTCTGGTAGATGCTGCGGATGTCCGCTTCGGTTACCTGGTGTTTCTTCATGATGCGGCGCAGCTTGTAGTCCTGCTGGCAGTAGTGGTAGATTTCCGTAATGAGCGCGGGGTTCTGCAGGTCGTCGCGGTAGGCCTGGATCAGGCGGTAGGATTCTGCGGAGCGCCGCAGGGAGTGGCGCATTTCGGCTGCGAACAGCAGGCTGATGATGATAAGCAGGATAAGGATGATGATGGACATAGATAGCACCTCGGTTTTGTCGCTAGAGTTTCAAGGGGAGGGGAGATTCAAGGGGCATGGCTGAGTTCTTCACAGATCTGCTGGTATTCTGCCGTATAGATGCTGTCCTTTTCCCAGATGAAGGTGAAGTCATGTTCCATGGAAAAGTTCTTGAGCGGGATTTCCCGCAGGCGGCCACTGGCTAATTCTGCCTGCACGGCGCGGCGGTAGAGAAAGGAAATGCCGCAGTCATGGGTGAGCAGGCCGATGATGGTGTGCATGTTTTCGACTTCCATGTTGTGGATGAAGTCTGTGGTCTTGAGGCCATGCAGGGCCAGATTGCGCTCGAGGATTTCCCGTGTGCCGGAGCCCTTCTCCCGCAGCAGCAGGCGCTCCCCGAGCAGATCGTGGAAGGTGGCGGGCTCGCCGGAGGGGAAAACGTGGCTGCTGGCACAGACGCCGATATAGGGCTCGGTGCTGTAAGGGCGGCAGAAGTAGTCCTGGGGCGGGAAGTAGCCCTCGACCAGGGCCATCTGGATGCGGCCGGCAGTCAGCTGGGCCAGAAGCTCCTGGGTGTTGCCGAAGCGCAGCCGGATGTTGATGCCAGGATGCGCCAGCTGATAGGCGGCCAGCGGCGATATGATGGCATACTCGCCAACGGTCATCGTGACGCCGAGCGACAGTGTGCGGATGCCGGATTGGCTGCTGAGGAGCTCAGCGGAGAGAGCGACCTCGTCGTTCTCCATGGTCTTGCAGCGCTCGTAGAGTATCCTGCCAGCGGCAGTGAGCTCGAGTTTTTTGTTCGCATAGCGGAAGGCCTTGATTTGATAATAGTCTTCCAAAAAGCGGATGTGCTGTGAGACGGCGGGCTGAGTGATATTTAGGAGCTTGGCGGCCTGTGTGTAGTTCATGGTCTGGCAGACGCAAAGAAATGTCTTGATGCGGAAATCGAGCAATGGCCTCCTCCTTTCTGTGGGGATGTGCAGGTATCGATAAGATTATGTTATAGGTACATCATAACATATAATTTTACATTTTTGAGAAATCTTTTTATAATACAGGACATCAGCTGAAATCAAAGGCCTGTTTTGAGGTGTATCATGACATTCTTGCAAAATAATTCACTCGGTATCATAATCTGTTTTCTCATTGCACTGCCAGCCTGGCTGCTGGGACAGCATTTCCCCGTGGTGGGCGGTGCTGTCCTTGCCATTCTGGCCGGCATGCTTATTGCTGCGGTCTGGAAGGACCATGGCCGCGCCCAAGGGGGCATCAGCTGGACGTCCAAGGTGGTGCTGCAGTCGGCGGTGGTGCTGCTGGGCTTTGGGATGAACCTCGGCGTCATCATCCAGACGGGGCTGTTTTCGCTGCCGATTATCGTAAGCACCATCACGACTTCCCTGGTGGTGGCCTGGGTGCTCATGCGCCTGTTACGGATTTCGCGCAACACGGCCGCGCTGATCGGTGTCGGCTCCTCCATTTGCGGTGGCTCGGCAATCGCTGCGGCGGCGCCTGTCGTCAAGGCGGACAGCAACGAGGTAGCGCAGTCGGTCGCCGTCATCTTTTTGTTCAATGCGCTGGCCGCGCTGCTGTTTCCAATCCTTGGCCATCTGCTGGGCTTTGACACGACGGCTGGCGAAGCCTTTGGCATCTTTGCGGGGACGGCCATCAACGATACTTCGTCCGTAACGGCTGCGGCGGCCACTTGGGACAGCATGTGGGGGCTTGGCACGCAGACGCTCGATGAGGCCGTGACCGTCAAGCTGACGCGGGCCCTGGCCATCATTCCCGTGACCATGCTGCTGGCATTCGTCGTTGCGCGCAAAGAGGCGGCAAAGGCGCAGGGCGGCTCGCTGGCTACGTTCAGCTTCTGGCGGGTGCTTCCCAAGTTTATCCTGTATTTTTTGCTGGCGGCAGTATTTACGACAGTCTGCTTGCAGCTTGGGGTAAGCGGCGAAGTCTTTGCACCGCTCAAGGAGCTGGCGAAATTCCTCATCGTCATGGCAATGGCGGCCATCGGCCTCAATAGCGATATCGTAAAACTTGCCCGCTCGGGCGGCAAGCCCATCCTGCTCGGCGCCTGCTGCTGGGCAGCCATCACGCTCGTGAGCCTTATCATGCAGCATTTCCTGGGCATCTGGTAAATCGCAAAACAAAGAAATTTTGACTGGTCAAATGACCAGTCAATTTTTTTTGTCATGGAAGTGACAATGCAGCCGTATAAGACAGGATTTTTGCCAGCAGCCACGAATACTATAGGAAAACAAGGGGAAATGGCATAGCAAAGAGAGGCTTATCATGAATTGGCTCGAGGATTGCAAAGAGGCGCTGACCGCAATGGCAGAGCTATATGTGTTCGTACAGATTATCGATTTCAAAGCGGATAAGATTTATTCCATAAAGGCGAATCGCGAGGTGGATGCCGTCCTGCAGGCGGACATGCCGCTGCAGGATAGGCTGGCGCGTTTGATGGCTAAGGCGACCGTGCGCGGGCAGCATCAGCCGGTGGAAAGTTTCATCGATTTGCAGACATTGCCGCAGCGCATGTGCGGCAACAAGCGGCTGTCACTGTCTTGCTATTGCGCGGAACACGGCTGGGGACGCGGGGATTTTATCCGCATGGGCGATGCAGATCCCCTCACGCGGGTGATTTTCGCGCTGGAGGACATCAACAGCCAAAAGGAGCATGAAGGGCTGATGCAGCAGACGGTGGATCTTTTGGCGGAAAGCTACAGTGCCATCTACTATGCCAACCTTTTGGATCAGTCGGTGCAGCCTGTCCGCATGAACGAGGTCGCGCAGTGGGTGGTGAGCCGTCAGAAGGAGAAGCTGTCGCCGCGCTCCTTGATGAAGACGTATATCGATTCTTTTATCCATCCCGACGATGCCGCCGATATGATGCGGCTTATCGATCTTGACTATCTGCAGGAACGGCTCAAAACCGAACCGTGCATCTTCCACGTATATCGCACGCATACGCAGGGGGTGGATACGTATTATCGCATGAAAATCATGAAGCTGGCCGAGCGGCAGATCCTTGTCTGCGCGTTTGAGAATATCGACCAGGAAGTCAAGGGGAAAATCAAGCTGGCGCAGGAACAGGAACGCTACAATATGCTGATCAACGGCCTGTCGCGTGAGTACAGCTCGGTATGGTATATCGATGCGGCGCTCGATACCGTGTCGCTGGTGCGCAGCAATGCCAACTCCCAGACCACGAAGGCGGTCCTCGCAAGCGTCAAGGATGTCAGCTATGAAAAGGTCATCCGCGCATATATCGATACGTTTGTCGTGCCTGAAGACCGCGAGCGGTTGTACCAGCAGACCAGCATCGCGGAGCTTTTGCGGCAGATTCCTGACGATGATGTCTACCGCATCGATTATGCGCGGCAGAACCTTGATGGGCAGCAGTGCCACTTCCAGGCCTGCTATGCGCGCGATATAAATGCCACGGGAAGCCAGTGCTTCATCGCGGGCTTCCGTGATGTGCAGTCGATGTTCATGGCCGAGCAGCGCAAGCAGAAGGAACTGGCCGAGGCGCGCCGCGTCGCTGAGGCCGCCAATGCTTCGAAGACGAACTTCCTCTTCAATATGAGCCATGATATCCGCACGCCGATGAATGCTATCATGGGCTTTCGCGACCTGCTCGAGAAATATCAGGACGATCCTGCGCGCCGCAAGCGCTATCTGGATAAAATCAAGGGCGCGAGCAAGGTCTTGCTGTCCATCATCAACAATGTGCTGGAGATGGCGCGCATCGAAAAGGGCAAGCTGGCCTTGGAGGAGGCGGCCTATAATGTCCATGAATTCGCGGCGAGCCTCTATGTGGTCCTTGAGGATATGATGCAGGCCCGGAAGATTACGGTCACGTATGAGCTTAAAGTCGAACATTCTTGTTTGTATGGCGATACGACGAAGTTGCGGGAGATATATCTAAATATCCTCTCCAATGCCTGCAAATATACGGAGCCGGGCGGCAGGGTCACGGTGGTCTGTGAAGAACTGCCGGCGGCAAAGCCCGGCTGGGGCCTCTTCCGTTCGACGATTACCGATACGGGCATCGGTATGGCGGCGGATTTCCTGCCGCATGTGTTTGACGAGTTTTCGCGTGAGAACAACACGACGAGCACCAAGATCGAGGGCACAGGCCTTGGCATGTCCATCGTAAAGCGGCTCGTGGCCTTGATGGATGGCACCATCGAAATGCAGAGCGAGAAGGGCGTGGGCACGACCTGCATCGTCAGCATCCCGCATCGCTTTGCTGCGGCCGCCGAAATATCCGGCGAGCAGATACCGGCCGCGGCGGTCAGCTCACTTAAAGGCGTGCGCATCCTGCTGGCCGAGGATAATGAAATCAATGCGGAAATCACGATGACCATTCTGCAGGAAGCGGGAATCCTCATCGAGCATGCTGTGGATGGCAGGATTTGCGTGGATATGCTGCGGGAGGCGCCGGACGCTTATTATGACTTGATACTCATGGATGTCCAGATGCCAAATCTCAATGGCTATGAGGCGGCGCGGCAAATCCGCGCGCTGCCCGATGCGGCCAAGGCCGGCATTCCCATCCTGGCCATGACGGCCAATGCCTTTGAAGAGGATCGGCAGGAGGCACTCAAAGCCGGCATGAATGGCCATCTGGCCAAGCCCATCGAGACGAAGTTCCTGCTGCAGACGCTGGCGGATCTCTTTCACGCGGAGTCTTCAATCGGCGGGGTCTGAGCTGCTGTCCGATTTGACAGACGGCAAGGCTTGTGATAGCCTAAAAAAGATGGACGGTATTCCGCATAGGAAACTGTACTGCAAGCCTTGGATTTGCGCCTGGGAACGGCGCAGTGCATCACCGAAAGAGGTGATGAGTATGAAGATTGGTTTTATCGGAGCCGGCAAGGTCGGCTTTTCGTTAGGGAAGTATTTCCACGAGCAGGGATTTGCGCTCGCAGGCTATTACAGCCGGACGTTTCAGTCTGCCGCGGAGGCAGCAGCATTTACGGCATCAGACGCTTACGAGGATCGAAGCGAGCTGGTCAAAGCTAGTGATGTGCTGTTCCTGACTGTTCCCGATGGGGCCATAGCCGCAGCCTATGCGGCAGTGTGCCAACAGCCAATCCAAGGAAAGATCATTTGTCATTGCAGCGGGGCGCTGACGGCTGCGTCAGCCTTTCCCGATATCGAGCAGCGCGGAGCCGCAGGTTTCGCCGTTCATCCGCTGGTTGCGGTCAGCAGTCGCAAGACTTCTTACCGTGAGCTGGCGGATGTTTTTTTTACGCTTGAGGGAACGGCGGCCAGATTTGCAGAGATGCAGGCATGGCTTATGCGTGCCGGCCTGCATGTGCAGCCAATCGCTGCGGCGGCCAAGGCTAAGTACCACTGTGCGGCCGCGATTGCGAGCAATCAGGTGGCAGCGCTCTTTGCGCAAAGCCAGCAGCTGCTCGAAGACTGCGGCTTTACGCCTGAGAATGCGCGGGCGGCACTTGGCCCGTTGTTTCTCGGCAATGCGCGCCATGTGGCTGAAGCTGGCCCGGTGGCGGCACTTACCGGTCCCGTGGAGCGCGCTGACCTGGGCACGGTGAAAAAGCATTTAAAAACGCTGCCGGATGATGATGACAGATTGCTGTACCTGCTGCTGTCGGCGCGCTTGCTGCGCATCGCGAGGCAGAAGCATCCTGCGCGTGATTACCAGTCCATCCAGACGTTTATCGATGCGGAGACCGCAAGGCTCCGACAGAAAGGATGATTCCAATGAAGAACACCGTAGCAACTTTTGCCAAGATGAAGGCGCAGGGCGAGAAAATCTCGATGCTGACCTGTTACGATTATTCGACGGCCAAGCTCGAGGAGGCGGCGGGCATCAATGCCGTGCTGGTCGGCGATTCGCTCGGCAATGTCATGCTCGGGCTTCCCGATACGCTCTCGGTCACGATGGAGGATATGATTACCTTTGGCCGTGCCGTAGCGCGCGGCTGCCATGATACGATGGTCGTCATCGACATGCCGTTCATGTCGTATCAGGTCTCGATCGAGCAGGCCGTGATGAATGCAGGCCGCCTGATGAAGGAAGGCCGTGGCAATGCCGTAAAGCTTGAGGGCGGCGCCACAGTCTGCCCGCAGATCAAGGCTATCACGTCGGCGGGCATCCCGGTCATGGCCCATCTGGGCATGACGCCGCAGTCGGTCAATGCGTTTGGCGGCAACCGCGTGCAGGGCAAGAGCGAGGAGGCTGCCCGGCAGATGATTGAAGATGCATTGGCCGTACAGGCAGCTGGTGCCTTTGCCGTGGTGCTCGAATGCGTGCCGGCAAAGCTGGCGGCATTGATTACCGCAAAACTTGATATTCCGACGATCGGCATTGGCGCTGGCGAGGGCTGCGACGGCCAGATTCTCGTCTATCAGGATATGCTGGGCCTGTTCAGCGACTACACGCCGAAGTTCGTCAAGCATTTTGCCGAGCTCGGCGAGAAGATGCAGGCCGCGTTCAAGGCCTATGATGAAGAGGTCAAGGCGGGGACATTCCCCGATGCGGCCCACTCGTTCAAGATTGACGATGATGTCATGGAGCGCTTGTATTGACAGCAAGGCGCATGGCGTGAAGGTACCGCCCGCCAGGGGTTGCCCCTGGCGGGCTTTTGTTGTCCTATTGACTATTCGGCGGGGGCAGTGTTTAATATAGCAGGGGGGATTTATTTGGAAAAGAATCTTACGACCGGCAGTGTCCTGCGGAATATTTTCCTTTTTGCACTGCCGTTTTTCTTTTCATACTTCCTGCAGACGCTCTATGGCATGGCGGATCTGTTCATCATCGGCCAGTTCGAGGGAGCGGCCAGCATCACGGCCGTGGCCGTCGGCAGCCAGGTCATGCATATGCTCACGGTCATGATCGTGGGGCTGGCGATGGGCACGACGGTCTGCATTGCGCAGGCTGTCGGTGCGCGCGACGGGGCGCGCCGTGCGGCAGTCATCGGCAATACGGTCGTCTTGTTCTTGTGCGTGTCGGTGCTGCTGGCGGCAGGCTGCCTGCTGCTGACCGATCAGATCGCGGCGTGGATGAAGACGCCTGCGGCGGCCGTAGCCGATACGGAAGCATACCTGGGGGTGTGCTTCCTGGGCATACCACTGATCACGGCCTACAATATCATCAGCGCGGTTTTCCGCGGGCTTGGGGATTCGCGCCGCCCGCTGTATTTCGTGTCCATAGCCTGCGGTGCCAATATCGTGCTCGACTATCTGTTCATGGGGCCGCTGCATCTGGGGCCTGTGGGCGCGGCCCTGGGCACGACGCTTTCCCAGGCCGTCAGCGTGGTGGTGGCCCTTATCTATATGCGCCGCACCCGGGCCGTGGAAATTGACCGGTCCGCCTGGCGGCCTGAATGGCAGGTCCTTGGCAGCATCCTGCGCATCGGCGTGCCCGTAGCCTTGCAGGATGGCTTTATCCAGATTTCGTTCCTCGTTATCACGGTCATCGCCAATATGCGCGGGCTCACCGATGCGGCGGCAGTCGGCATCGTCGAGAAGTTCATCAGCTTCGTGTTCCTCGTGCCCTCGGCGATGCTGGCGACGGTATCGGCTCTGGGCGCACAGAATATTGGGGCGGGGAAGAGCGCGCGGGCGCGGCAGACCCTCTGGTATGCCCTCGTCATCTGTGCGGTCTTTGGTGTGGCAGTATCTGCGGTCACACAGTTCACGGCCGCGGCGGTCGTCGGCTGGTTCACGCTGGATGCGGCGGTCATCACCGCTGGTGCGGCTTACCTGCAGGGCTATATCTTCGATTGCATTTTTGCCGGCCTGCATTTTGCGTTCAGCGGGTACTTCTGCGCTTGCGGCCGCTCGGAATTTTCGTTCCTGCATAATGTCATCGCCATTGTCACAGCGCGGATACCACTGGCGTATCTCGCCTCGGTCTGGTATCCGGACACCCTGCTGCCGATGGGCCTGGCAACCTGCCTGGGCTCGGTGGTATCGGTGGTCATCTGCGTGGCCGTCTACCGCTGGCTGCAGGCCCGGAGCTTGCGCCTGCATACGGGGCTCTCATAGAAGGAAGGTATATATGGTAAAAGAAATCATACACGATGAATTTTTCTTGCAGCAGAAATCGGCCAAGGCCGTCAAAGAGGATATCGCGGTGGCGCAGGATTTGCTCGACACCCTGGCAGCGCATCGCGAGCACTGCGTGGGACTCGCGGCCAATATGATCGGCGTAGCCAAGTGCATCATTGCCGTGAATACGGGGGCAGGGAATCTTGCGCTGCTCAACCCCGAAATCGTCAAGCATTCGGCCAAAACCTATAAGACGACCGAAGGCTGCCTGTCCCTTTCGGGCGAGCGCGAGACGGAGCGCTATGAGACCATCGAGGTCAAGTACCGCGATATGGCCTTTGCCAAACAGCGGCAGAAGTTTTCGGGCTTTACGGCCCAGATTATCCAGCATGAGATCGATCACTGTCAGGGAATATTGATTTAATCGCAGAAAAGAAGGTAGGATATTTGATGAAAGCAATGGTACTAAGCAGCGGCGGCGTGGATTCGACGACGGCATTGGGGCTGGCCATCAAGAAATATGGCCGCGAAAATGTCATCGCCCTGTCGCTGTCCTATGGGCAGAAACACGAAAAGGAAATCGAGGCGGCCAAGAAGGTGGCCGCGCATTATGGCATCGAGCAGCTGTTTTTGGACCTCAGCAAGATTTTCCAGTACAGCAACTGCTCGCTCTTGAAGCAGTCGGACGAGGAAATCCCCGAGGAAAGCTATGCGGAGCAAATCAAGGAGACGAAAGGCGAGACGCCGGTCAGCACCTATGTGCCGTTCCGCAACGGCCTGTTCCTGTCGACGGCAGCCAGCATCGCGCTGAGCAAAGGCTGCGGCATCATCTACTACGGCGCCCATGCTGACGATGCAGCAGGCTTTGCCTATCCCGACTGCTCGCCGGTATTCAACGAGGCGATGAACAAGGCCATCTGGGAAGGATCGGGCCATCAGCTGAAAATCGAAGCACCGTTCGTGAACATCAACAAGGCCGAAGTCGTGAAGATCGGCCTGGAGCTTGGCGTACCCTATGAGCTGACCTGGTCATGCTACGAAGGCGGCGACAAGCCCTGCGGCAAATGCGGCACCTGCATCGACCGCGCGGCTGCCTTCCGCAAAAACGGCGTTGCCGATCCGGCTATCGGCTAAAGAGATTTATGTTTAGCTAGGGAAATAATCCTGTGTCCACCTCATTGGAAAAAATCTGATGGGGTGGACTTTTTTTTATAAGTTGGCATGGTTTTTGCACTCTATTAGCTTGAAAACCAAAAAAGGAGTTGATAGAAGTGTATGAAGTTTTGACGATGGGAGAACCGATGGGGTTATTGGCTGCTGAAGAGGAAAAACAGCTCAAGGATGTGTCGCGATTTACGCGATATATCTGCGGAGCTGAGGTGAATTTTTGCATTGGCCTGGCTCGTCTTGGCCATATCCCCGCCTACGTATCGCGTATTGGCAAGGATCCTTTTGGCCAGCACATTCGCGAGTATCTGGGGGATAGTGGCATTGCCGAAGATTATCTTTGGACCGATGACACGTATCTGACGGGAATGCAGTTGAAGGCGAAGAATGCCAAAGGTGATCCCGAGGTTATCAACTATCGGCATGATACCGCATTTGCGCATTTTAAGCCGGAAGATTTAGCGAAAATCAATTGGGACGGGGTACGTCATGTGCATCTGACAGGAATTCCTGCAGCGCTGTCGATGAATTGCCTTACGGCAACGGAGCTGTTGATGGGGATGGCCCATGCAAGAAATGTGCGGATTTCGTTCGATCCGAATTTGCGGCCGGCATTATGGCCGGATAAAGCTGAGATGGTGACCATCATCAATTCGTTGGCACAAAATGCCGATATAGTCCTGCCAGGGATAAACGAAGGCGATATCCTTACGGGGTCGCGTCAGCCAGAAAAGATTGCCGATTTCTATCTTGAACGAGGCGTCAAGACTGTCGTAGTGAAACTAGGGGCAGAAGGCGCTTATGTGAAGACAGCCCATGAGAAAGGTTTTGTCGTACCTGGTTATCCTGTCAAGAAAGTCGTTGATACGGTCGGAGCAGGCGATGGCTTTGCCGTTGGCGTCGTGAGCGCACTGCTGGAGGATGAGCCGCTTTTTGATGCGGTGCAGCGTGGGGCCGCAATTGGAGCACTGGCGGTTATGTCAGCTGGAGATAACGAAGGCCTTCCTGATCGGAAAACCTTGACAGAGTATATGCGAAAATTACATTGAGAAAAGAGGCTGGATCATGGATAGATATGATAAAATTGAAACGATGCAGAAAATTAGCAATCAGGGGATAATAGCAGTTGTGCGCGGACAAACGCTCGAAGAAGGGCTTAAGATAGCTGATGCCTGTATTGCTGGAGGTGTAAAGGTGATTGAAATGACGTTTACGACTCCCTTGGCGCACGAGGCAATAGCTAAGCTTCAAAGAAAATATCAAAAAGATGAAGAGGTCATCATTGGTGCGGGAACCGTTCTTGAGGCAACCACGGCACGGCTGGCTATATTAGCAGGTGCAAGATTCATTGTGTCACCTGCGTTTGATGAAGAAACGATCCGTTTGTGCAATCTTTACCGGGTGGTATCTTGTCCGGGTGTAATGACACCTGGAGAGGCTGCGAAGGCATTAGCGGCAGGCGCTGATATTATAAAGATTTTTCCTGGCGATATCGTCGGGCCCAAAATCATCAAGGATATTCATGGACCCTTGCCACAGGCAATGCTTATGCCTTCGGGTGGTGTAGCCGTCGATAATGTTGCCGATTGGTTGAGAGCTGGCTGTGTAGCTGTATCTGCTGGTGGAAGTCTTACTAAAACTGCTAAAAGCGGCGATTATGCTGGTGTTACAGCCATGGCCCAGAAATTTATCGAGGCTGTTCGTAGGGCGAAAAATGAGCTGCACAAACAATTTCATATTCGAACAGCATGAAATACAAACATGAAATATAAATGTCAGAGCTAAAGAAATAATATAAAAAGCGAGACAATACGCTGTAAAATCACGGGGAAATAAAAGAATTTAAAGTTGGCATGCTATATGCATTTAGTAATGGATGTAAGACGAAAAAAGTCGAGATGTCAATGGCAGAGGAGGGGTTGGATATTGCAGGAAATTATCGATACACATAATCATCTTTGGCAATACGAAGACAACGATTTTTTTTCCTGGATTCAGGAAGGCATGGATGTTTTACGGCAGGATTTCTCAATCAATCAGTTAGAACAAACCTTGCAGGCAAATGGCGTGGCTGGGTCATTACTGGTGCATGCTGTAGCAAGGCTTGATGAGTCAAAGGTTTTGCTGGCTTTGGCCGAGAAACATAATATGGTTCGCGGTGTGGTAGGCTGGTGTGATATCGTTGCAGGTGCGGAAACGGTAAAGGCACAGATACAGGAACTCCGTGCTTGTGGCAACAAGCTCAAGGGAATCCGCTATCTTTCGCAAGGTCTTCCCCCAGAGCACTTGCTGAGCGATTCGTTTGTGGAAGGCGTGCGTGAGGTCGGACGGGCAGGGCTGGTTTATGAACTGCTTGTTACAACAGAGCAGCTTGACGCAGCGGCAGAGCTTGTAAAGCAAGCGGAAGAGACAAATTTCATCTTGGAGCATATTGCAAAACCTCCCATCAAAGCACGGGAAATACATCCTTGGGCCGAGAAAATAAACGGCTTAGCAGCTTCACCACGTGTGGCTTGCAAGATTTCCGGAATGGTTACCGAGGCCGATTGGCAGCAATGGAAACCTGCAGATTTTGTGCCATATCTGGATACCGTTTATGAAGCGTTTGGGCAGGAACGACTGATCTTTGGCTCGGATTGGCCGATGCTACTAGTGGCAACTGATTATGGTGGGGTCAAGGGAATTATCACAGCTTGGGTAGCAACACATAAAGAAATTGATTCAGATAAGATATTTGCTGGCAATGCCCGCCGGATTTATCATCTGGATTGACTGAATGAAATAGGAGGAATGTGTATTATGATTACGATGAACAAAATCAAGCGCGTAGATCTGAAGGTGCCTTCATTGATTTTGGGGTGCTCAGGTATGGCGAATATGTATCATCGGATGACGAATGCCGAGGCAATCGGGATTGCGGAAGGTGCCATTGAGCTTGGCTATCGCGGCTTTGATGTTGCTCCGCATTACGGGGCAAGTTTGGCGGAAATCCGCCTGGGACTGGCATTGCGTAACTTAGAGCGCGATGACTTCGTCCTTTCGACGAAGGTAGGACGGCTGCTGTATCCGCGGCAAGAAGAGGGCTTACAGAATGGCAATGAATTTTATGATGAGAATCCGATGAATCGAGTCTTCGATTATTCTTATGATGGTATCATGCGTTCGTATGAAGATTCGATTCGACGCTTGGGCACGCGCCGGATTGATATCCTGTATGTTCATGACATTGGTACCTATGCCCATGGCAAGACTCCGGAGGAGCGTCAGCATTTCAAGACACTTTGTGATTCAGGCTTCAAAGCGCTCGAAGAGCTGCGGAAAAACGGGCAGATCAAGGCCTTTGGCATTGGCGCAAATGAAGTGGATATTATGGTTGAAGCCATGGATTATGCGGATATGGATATCATGCTGGTCGCTCAGCGCTATAATCTTTTGGAGACACATCATGAAGAATTCTTCCAGAAATGTGAGCAGCGTAATGTATCGGTAGCGGTAGCGGCACCGTATGCATCGGGGGTCCTGGTGAAGAAAAGCATTACCGAGGGTCATTACGAATATGGCAGTGTGCCGAAGGAAATCTTCGATCGTGTCATGGAAATCCGCAAGGTTTGCGATGAATATGATATTCCTATCGGTGCAGCCGCCTTGCAGTATCCGCTGCGCAATAAAAATGTAGTGGCGGTTGTCTGCGGAGCTACTTCGCAAAAACAAGCAGCGAGCAATTGGGAATGGGCGCAGACAGATATTCCTGAAGGGGTATGGAAAGCGCTTTCCGATATTGGTATCAACTGACAATGAGCTTTCATGCTTTGCTAGGATGACAAAAGGAGAGATATGATATGTCAAAAAAATGGAATCAGCTTCCCAATGGTTATTTGACGAGTACTCCGTTCTTGCAGTTTGTCCTCATGACGATGCTTTTCCCTCTGTGGAGTGTCGCAAATGCTTTGAATGATGTTTTGATTACACAGTTTAAGTCTATTTTTGAATTGAGCAATTTTGCCAGTGCCTTTGTCCAAAGTGCATTCTTTGGTGGCTATTTTGTCATGGCTATTCCCGCCGCGCTCGTCATGAAGAAGAAATCCTATGTATCGGCTATCCTTTGCGGTTTGGCCTTCTACATTGTCGGTTGTCTGTTGTTCTTCCCAGCATCGCATATGGCAACCTATACGATGTTCCTCGTAGCAATCTTTGCTATTGCCCTTGGCTTGAGTTTTCTGGAAACTTCGGCTAACACCTATGCTACGATGATTGGGCCGGAGAAGACATCGACTTTTCGTATCAATTTAAGTCAGACTTTTACACCGATTGGCAATATTTGCGGTATTCTTCTCGGTAAGTTCTTGATTTTCCAGGAAGGTGAAAGCCTTTCCAGCAAGATGGCTGCTATGTCGCCAGATCAGATTGCTGCCTTCCGTCTCGAAATGCTGCAGCATACGTTAGTTCCCTATAAATATATTGTCCTGATTCTTGTCGCATTGTTCCTCGCCTTTGTATTTATCAAATTCCCGTCCTGTAAACCGCAGGTCAAGGAAACGGCAGAAGCAGTCAAGAATAAAGTCAACCTGCTCTCGATGAAAACGGCAAAATTCATGATGGGAGTGCAGCGTTTCCGCCGCAGCCTGCTCGCTATGTTCCTCTATAATGGCATGCAGGCAGCTGTTTGGTCGTTTACGATCCGCCTGGCACTTTCCTTAGATGGCTCGATGAATGAACGTGTGGCAGCGAATTACATGATTGCCAGCTTTATCGTGTTCTTCCTGGGCCGTGTCGTGGCAAGTACGCTGCTGACGAAGATGTCGGCCAATAAACTTCTGTTCATCTATTCGGTATTGGGCTGCCTCTGTCTGGCTTATGTCGCAGGCGTCAATGATTTCTCGGTCATGTATCCAGTAATTCTGGTCAGTGCTTTCATGGGGCCGGTCTATCCGACAATTTACGATACGGGACTTAAGACTGTACCGGCAGAGTATCGTGAATCAGCAGCTGCTGCGATGGTCATGTCAATTGTCGGTGGTGCTATGATGCCGCCAATCCTGGGGCTGGTAGCCGATGCTACAGGTATCCTTCATGTGGGTTATGTCATTCCATTCCTTTGCTTTGTCGTGATTTCCTGGTTCTTCTACACAGAAATGCATATTGAAAATGAGAAACATGAAACGGAGCTGAAGGAAGTACATCAGCTCTAAGCAGAGAAGGAATAGGTGATTGGCATGTTACTGGGCATTCCCGCAATTTTGCCCCCAGATCTTTTGAAAGTTCTGTGCGAGATGGGGCATGGTGACCGCATCGTTATTGCAGATGGCAATTTTCCTGCGGCATCTGTCGGAAAAGATCATATCGTTATCCATTGTGACGGTCATGGCATTCCGGAAGTCTTGGAGGCAATCCTGAAACTCATGCCGTTGGATCAGTATGAAGAAAAGCCTGTGAGTCTGATGGAGGTCGTTCCAGGCGATCCGGTAAAGACCCCGATATGGGATACGTATAAGGAAATCCTGGCGAAATACGATTTGCGTGGTGCTGAGGGGATTCGCACCGTAGAACGATTCGCCTACTATAAGGAAGCCGCGAAGGCATATGCGATCATCACTACAGGCGAACGCGCACAGTATGCCAATGTCATGTTGCAAAAGGGCTGTGTGTTGGAAGGTAAAAAATAGCAGGTGTTTATAATTCTGTGATTTTCTGGCAAAAGGCAGCACACTGATGAGGTGTCTGCCTTTTTGCTATGTTTATGATGTGTTAGAATAAGGAATGGATCAATTTTTCCGATAGTATAAAGCAAAGGAGTTCTGGTACCATGTCTCTGATTTTGTTCGTTGCACCAACCTTAGCCATCGATAAGAAGGCAAAAAGTATTATCAAACAGCGGAATTTGGATATAGATGTCATTTATTCACAGGATGCCAAGGTAATCATGGATGTAGCGCCTTTTACAGAGACACAGATTATCATCGCCCGTGGTGGTATGGCCAAAACATTGGAGGCACAGGGCAAACATACTATTGTGCATATTGGGGCAGCGTTCCATGATGTCATGCAAGCCATTGAGGAACTGGTGCAAAAAGGCTGCCGTCGGATTGCGGTAGTTATGCGCAGCAATATCATTCACGATGTACGGAGGCATTTCCGGTTAGGAGATATTTATGTGGAAGTTATTCCCTGTGACAGCCGCGAGGAAATCAATGCAACGATTGAACGGCTGGCTGCTGAACAAAGTGTAGACGGAATTGCAGGCTGCAATATTGCAGCGGCCTATGCATCAGAATGTGGCTTTCGTCATACACTGATTGATTCAAGCCGTGAGGCAATAAGCAGTGCGATTGATGAGGCGCAGCTTATCCTGAAGAACAAAGAACAACAGACGCTGCGCTTGCAACAAGTCGATGCAGTCATCCAGAATATAACCGAAGGTGTTGTTGTCCTGAGTGAGGAGGGCGAACCTGTTTTTTCCAATCGGTTGAGCCATAAAGTCTTTGGCGAGAATTTTGCGGCATGGAAAGATGAAGTACTGCCAAGACTCCAGGGAACAAATGGCGAACAGATTCTCGAAGTCGGCAAGACGAAAATCCTTTGTCATAGGATTCCCTTGCTGGTCAATCAAAGGACGCAGCGTCAAATCGTGATTTTCCAGGAAGTAGAACACATCGAAAAAAATGCGCGCACGGTACGGTCATCGCTATATCAAAAAGGCCTTTATGCGAAAATGCATTTTTCCGATATCATGACGTATGCGGATACGATGCAGCGGACTATTCAGCTGGCAGAGCGTTTTGCACGTACCGATGCGAATGTCTTGATCCTGGGGGAGACAGGTACCGGTAAAGAGGGGATGGCGCAAAGTATCCATAATGCGAGCCGCCGGGCAGATAAGCCGTTTGTCTCTGTGAACTGTGCCTCGATTCCGCCGAATCTGATGGAAAGCGAGTTCTTTGGCTATGTGGATGGTGCTTTTACAGGCGCTCGTAAATCGGGGAAAAAGGGATTGTTTGAATTGGCTCATCAAGGTACGATCTTTCTGGATGAGATTGGTGAATTGCCGCTTGATATCCAGGGCAGATTATTGCGTGTCCTGCAGGAGCATGAAATACGCCGTATCGGTGATGAACGGATATTGCCGCTCGATATTCGCATTATCTGTGCAACAAATCGCGATTTGGTGAAGATGGTGCAGGAAGGGACGTTCCGCGAGGATTTGTATTACCGCATCAATGTATTGCGTTTGCCACTGCCACCGTTAAGAGAGCGTCATGGCGACGCAATACCGTTGCTTGACTACTATTATCGTGCCTTTACCGATGGCCGTTCTTGGGAGAAAGCAGTAACGCCAAAAGCCAGAGAGTTACTGAAACGCTATGATTGGCCAGGCAATATCCGTGAGTTACGGAATGTGGCTGAGGTTTTGTCCTGCTATGACGATATGCTCGTAGATGAATCACAGATGCAAGCTTTTTTGTCTGGCGCGTTAAGGCAGGAGGATACGGATAAGCCGGATCAAGAATCGATTGTCTTGCCATTGAAAACGACTTTGCCCGAGGCGGAGCGTGAGATCATCCGGCAGTTGTTGTTACATTACTCACCAGAGGAGGTATGCGCACAGCTAGGAATCAGCCGTGTGACTTTGTGGCGGAAAGCCAAGCCAAAGGAATAAGACAAAAACTTAATCGTATGCATTTCAAAAATGAAACAAATATGTTCAGAACAAGCGTAAAAGGAAGCAACTCTTCTGTTTTACGCTTGTTTTTTTTGGCACGAAAAATGCATATCTTTAGGGTAGTGATATTTAGAAAGGATGATCAGTGATGAAAGCAATTCGTATCAATGAGCCTGGTAACGTTGAATTATTTGATATGCCGATGCCTGTGCGCAAGCCAGGTGAAGCCCTGCTGAAAATCTTGTATGGTGGCATCTGCGGCAGCGATCTTGGCACCTATCGGGGGACCTTTGCCTATGCTGGCTACCCGCGTATTCCCGGTCATGAGTTTTCCGCACAGATTGTAGAAATCGATGCGAATGACCGTGGCTTGGAAAAAGGCATGATCGTTACCTGCAATCCCTATTTCAATTGTGGAACATGTTATTCTTGTGAGCGGGGGTTAGTGAATTGCTGTGAACATAATGAAACCATGGGAGCACAGCGTGATGGGGCCTTTCGGGAATACATTACGATGCCTGTAGAACGCATTTATGATGGTCAAGGATTATCTCCGCGGCAACTAGCACTGATTGAGCCTTTCTGCATCAGCTATCATGGTGTAAGCCGGGCAAATATCCAGCCGGGAGAAAAGGTCCTGATTGTCGGTGCAGGTACGATTGGCGTGCTGGCAGCGGCAGCAGCACGGGCCGCTGGCGCGGAGGTATATATTTCCGATATTGCTGATAAGAAACTTGACTATGCAGTAGAGAAGTTTGGACTGGCGGGAAAAATCCTCAATGATTCGCCGGAGCATTTTCATGAGGCTGTAGCGAAAATCACTAATGGTAATGGTTTTGATGTAACGATTGAGGCTGTGGGCTTGCCGGCAACATTTTTGCTCTGTATTGATGCAGCGGCTTTTGGCGCTCGTGTTGTCCAGATTGGTGTGGGCAAGAAGAATGCCGACTTTGATTTCACGTTGTTGCAGAAGAAAGAACTCAATGTGTATGGCTCACGCAATGCGTTGCAGAAGGATTTTCTCGCATTGATTGATTTGGTCAAAGCAGGTAAGGCCAATATAGAATGCGTCGTGACGAATGAATATGAATTTGCTGATGCCCCTAAAGCCTTCCAGGAGTTTTCGGAGCAGGCAGCATCGATGCTCAAAGTCGTTATTCATTTTGCTGACCCTGAATAAGAAGGAGGGGTTTTGGATGAAAAAGATACAGGAAGTCTATCAAAGACAGGCGTATCCTGTTCGTGTTCTGCAGATTGGTGAAGGAAATTTTTTGCGGGCATTTGTCGACTATGGCATTGATTTGGCTAACGAGAAACGTGGATTTAATGGCAGTGTTGCCGTTGTCATGCCGCGGGCAAAGACCAATACACGGTTTGCTGCCCAGGACAATATTTACTCGGTTTGTGTCCGAGGGAAAAAAGCAGGGAAGACCTATAAGGAAAATCGCGTGATTTCTTGTCTGGATCGTGTAGTCAGTGCTTATTCGGATTATAAGGAATTCCTGCAGCTGGCGGAGCTGCCTTCCTTAGAGTTTGTTATCTCGAACACGACAGAAGCTGGCATTGTATATAGTGATGATGATGCGTATGAAGATAAGCCGCCCAAAAGTTATCCGGCAAAATTGACAAAATTCTTATTTACGAGGTTTGAGCATTTTTCGGGGGCAAAAGAAAAAGGCTTGGTCATGCTGCCGGTAGAACTTATTGACCACAATGGGCAGATGCTTAAGAAGTGTGTAAAAGCGTATGCGAAGAAATGGATGCTTGGGGACGCTTTTGCAGCATGGCTTGATGAATCCTGCCTATTTGTCGATACGCTGGTTGACCGTATCGTTACTGGCTATCCGCGAAACGATGCTGCCAAGTATGAACAGGAGCTTGGTTATGAGGATGCCTTACTGGATCAATGTGAGCCGTTTGCCTTTTGGGCCATTGGTGAGCCTTCACTGGAAAAACGGTTCCCAATTGCGACAGAGGATTTTCCTATCGTATTTACCAAGGACGTGGATGCCTATAAACGCCGTAAGGTACGTATCTTAAATGGCGCACACACTTCGATGGCGCTGGGGGCCTATCTGGCAGGCCTTGATTATGTAGGCGAATGTATGAAAGATGCCGATATACGCCGGCAGCTTGAGCAGCTGGTTTATCAGGAAATCGTACCAGCCTTTCACAAAGAAGATGATTCGTTGCGTGATTTTGCTGCATCTGTGTTTGAGCGGTTTGAAAATCCATTTGTGAATCATTCCTTGCTCGCGATTTCCTTGAATTCCATTGCCAAATGGCGGGCTCGTGTACTGCCAAGCCTGATGGATTATGAGCAAAACACCAAGGTGCTGCCCAAATGGTTAACCTTTTCCTTGGCGGCCTTGCTGGCCTTTTATCATACGGTGGAGAAAGGCAATGGCTGTCTGATTGGTTATCGGAACGGCAAGCCGTATGAGATACACGATGATGCCGAAAAACTTGATCGTGTGGCCAGTTGGGCAGCACTGCCCGATGAAGTATATGTCAGGAAATTTTTGCAGGCAGATGATTTTTGGGGCATAGACCTGCGGACAATTCCTGGTTTTTATGATGCGGTATTGCATCATTATGAGTTATTGCAGCTGATGGGCATAAAGTCGTATATCAAGAAATTGGGAGAGTATATGGCATGAAAAAGTATTTGCAGATTCATCCGCAGGATAATGTCGCTGTGGCCATCGAATCACTTCAACCGGGCGAAGCGATTGCAGCAGGTGCTAAAACCATCACGGTCAAAGAAAGTATCCCCGCTGGGCATAAAGTAGCGATTGCGCCAATAAGCAGGGGAAGTGATGTGGTAAAATACGGTTTTCCGATTGGCGCTGCGAAAGTAAATATTGAACCAGGTGAGTGGGTTCATACCGAACGGCTGCAAAGTAAGTTGGCGGGACTTGTCGATTATCGTTATGAACCCAATAAAAACAGTGCATGGCAGCCGGATGGTTTTGCGCCTAAGGAGAAAAGTTTTTGGGGTTATGAGCGTCCGGACGGCCAAGTAGGGATACGTAATGAAGTCTGGATCATACCGACAGTTGGATGTGTCAATGCCATTGCCAGGGAAATAGAATCGCGGGCTCAAGCAATGCTGACGGGCAAAGAGCATATTGATGGCATCTTTGCCTTTAATCATCCGTATGGCTGTTCGCAAATCGATGAGGATTTGGAGAAAACGCAGCAGTTTTTGGCAAGTCTCGTCCATCATCCCAATGCTGGTGCGGTATTGGTACTATCCTTAGGCTGTGAGAACAACACGCTTGCCAGTATGCAAAAAGCTATTGGCAGTTTTGCTGCGGGCAGGGTAAAGTTTTTGGTATGTCAGGATTGTGAAGATGAAATCGAGGCAGGGGTAGCGGCAATTCGTGAGTTGATTGACTATGCCGATAAATGCCAGCGTACTTTGCAGCCGGCAAGCAAGCTGGTCATTGGCCTAAAATGTGGCGGCTCGGATGGCTTTTCAGGCATTACGGCCAATGCCTTGGCAGGGCAGGTGTCCAACATCGTTGCTGCAGCTGGCGGAACAGCAATCTTGACCGAGGTGCCCGAAATGTTTGGGGCAGAAACCTTGCTGATGAATCGGGCCGTTAATGGAAAAATCTTTCAGAAGATTGTGCAGCTTATCAATGGCTTCAAGGAATACTATATGCGCTATGGAAAACAAATCAATGAAAATCCATCGCCGGGCAATAAAGCTGGTGGCATAACCACGCTGGAAGAAAAATCCTTGGGTTGTGTGCAAAAAGGAGGCGTGGCGCTGGTTACGGATGTATTGGCTTATGGACAGAGAGTGAAAAACAAGACGCAAGGATTGCTGCTGCTTGAGAGTCCTGGCAACGATCTGGTGGCAGCAAATGCTTTGGCCGCAGCGGGTGCGCAGTTGATCTTGTTCACGACAGGGCGTGGTACTCCGTTTGCAGCGCCTGTGCCAACGGTGAAGATTGCCAGCAACTCGAAGTTGGCAACACGGAAAAAGAACTGGCTTGATTTCAATGCAGGGATGCTGCTGGAAGGTGCATCATTAGAAGAACTGGGAGAACGATTTTGGAATTATATGCTGGCAGTTGCTTCTGGACAGGAAAAAACAGTATCGGAGCATCTGGATAAGCATGAATTGGCAATCTTCAAAGACGGAGTTTGTTTATAGAAGAATTTTGACATGTCAAGTGAGTCTCTGGTTGATGGGCGAGCAATCTCTGCTTTTTTATGAGAGCGAAATTTTTTTTGCAAAAGTCTATAACACTTTGGCTACCTCGGGGATATAAAGAACAAATAGCAAAACAAACCAAACCGCACAGCGGGATATGCAAGGAGGAATTTATCATGAAAACGCGTATTATGACTTTGCTGGCTGTTCTGATGATGGGGCTTTCGAGTATCTGCATGGCACATGTTTCGGGAGGAAGCATCGATGGCATGATCAATACTTCAGTAGGGCCGAAGGTTGCGATCTATACCTGTGAAGGGTATTCGGTCGGCACCATCGTGGAATACCCGGGCGATTATCCGCTCGAAGACCATGATGTCATCGAGGCACTCAATGGCGGCTATCTGACGCAGGTCGGTTATGTAAGCGTCAAGGATTTGCGCACGGGTTCGAGCGGTAATGTATTCCGCATCGATGCAGTAGGCCTGAGCGAATATACGGCGAAGGCATGGCTGGCAAATGGCGGGTCCTTCTAAGCGCGAGATGGGCAGCAGCTGCAAAAGACTTGACAAGTCAAACGTCAATGGTTAAACTAAGCTTACAAGTCGATAATGCCGTGCAGGACTGACGGATTAGTGGAATCGACCACATGTACTGCAAGGTTTAACAAGCCGACCGTCTGGGCAGAGAGTTTTTGTCCAGACGGTTTTTTGTTTGGATGAAAGCTCTTTTTCTCGTTGCTGCGCAGGCAGCAGAAAGGATGGTTTTCATGCGGAATCGTTGGCTCATTGCTTTGGCTGCGGTGGGAATCCATATTTCCATCGGCAGCGTCTATGCCTGGAGTGTCCTGACGCGCCCGATTATGGCACAGCTGGGGGCTACGCTCGCGCAGACGACATGGGCGTTTTCCCTGGCAATCCTGTTTCTTGGCATGTCGGCAGGTTTCTTGGGCCGGTTTGTGGAAAAACATGGGCCGAAGAAGAGCGGGCTGCTGGCCATGCTGTTCTTTGGCACGGGCATGTTCGGTACAGCGCTGGCGCTGCACTTGCACAGTTTGTTGCTCTTGTATCTTTTCTATGGCGTCATCGGTGGCATCGGCCTTGGTGTCGGCTATATCACGCCGGTATCGACGCTCGTCAAGTATTTCCCGCAGCACCGCGGCTTTGCGACGGGGCTTGCCATCATGGGCTTCGGCTTTGCCGCGCTGATTGCCGGCCCTGTCATGCAGGCGCTGACGGCAAAGGCCGGCCTTGTGGACACTTTCCTGCTGCTGGGCGCAGCCTACATGCTGCTGATGGGGGCGTCAGCGCTTTATCTGAAGCCGCCCGTGCAGCCAGCTGGCATGGCAAAGGTCACGCAGATCCAGCATGGCGCCACGGCTGCTGAGGCTGTGAGGACCTGGCCGTTTGGCATGCTCTGGTGGGTGTTCTTTGTCAATATCACTTGCGGCATCGGCCTGCTGGCGGTGGCTTCGCCGATGGCCCAGCAGGCCGCGGGCATGGATGCGGCGCAGGCGGCGTCGATGGTCGGCCTCATCGGGCTCGTAAATGGCGGCGGGCGCATTGTCTGGTCGACGCTTTCGGATTATTTGGGGCGCGGGCTTACCTATATGGCCTTTTTCGCGCTGGAGGCCGGTGCTTTTTACTTGCTGGCGGGCACA
The DNA here is from genome assembly GCF_008271345.1 of Pseudoselenomonas caprae. NCBI lineage: Bacteria > Bacillati > Bacillota > Negativicutes > Selenomonadales > Selenomonadaceae > Pseudoselenomonas > Pseudoselenomonas caprae. The sequence goes on along the minus strand of NZ_VTOZ01000007.1, from coordinate 92,465 downwards.
AGCGATGCGCTGGCGTTCCAGCTGCTCGTGTTTTTGATCATCAGCTGCTATGGTGGCGGCTTTTCGTGCATGCCGGCTTATCTTGCCGATATCTTCGGCACGCGTGAGTTAAGCGCGATCCACGGCCGTGTGCTGACGGCCTGGGGCATTGCTGGCGTGGCCGGTCCGACCATCGTTTCGTGGTTCTGGGAGCATACGCACAGCTATACGGCGACGCTGCTGTTCTTTGCCGGCTGCTTCGTGCTGAACTTCCTGCTGGCGACGGTGCTCAAGCTGCATGGCAGCCGTACCTCCGGTGTGGTCAAGACCGCAAATACTTAAAGAAATATCGTGGGCCTCCCTTGGCAGGACTTTCGGATCCGGACGCGAATACTAGCGTATGACAGGAAAGATTTTATTGCTAAGGGAGGTTTTTTTATGGGAATCTTGGAGTCCATGGGCAAGCGCCGCACCTATTACCAGATCAATAAGGAGCTGCCGGTCACGGCAGAGAAAATCCGCGAGGTGGTGGAGCAGGCAACAGAGCTGACGCCTGATGCGTTCAATATGAGGTCGGCGCGTGTCGTGGTGGCGCTCGGCAGGAAGCAGGATGTGCTTTGGGACGTGATTTACGATGCCTTTGATGGCAAGGTAGCACGTGAGAAGATTGACGGCTTCAAGGCTGGCGCGGGTACGGTGCTCTATTTCTACGATGAGGATGTTGTAAGGAACTTGCAGGGGCAGTTTCCCATGTATGCGGAAAACTTCCCGCTATGGGCGCAGCAGGCTAACGGCATGCTGCAGTTTGCTGTCTGGACAGCCTTGCGTGACCTGGAGGTCGGGGCTAGTATTCAGCACTACAATCCGGTCATTGACGAGGCCGTGCATACCCTGTTTGCCCTGCCGGCTTCCTGGAAACTCATCGCCCAGATGCCGTTTGGCGGCATCGCTGCCGGGCCGGAGCCTAAGGAGAAGGAAGACATCGCGCAGCGGGTCAAAGTGCAGACGTGACTTCAAGGGGCCTGGCCAAGCTGACGGCGGAAGAGAAAAAGCGCATCGAAAGTTTCATGGACGAGATAAAGGGCGAAGCCTATGAGCGGGACAGCCGGCTGTTCAGCCAGAGCTGGTTCAATGCGCCGCTCATCCGTATGTCGGAAAATCAGACGCTGGCTGGCGGCAAATCATATACGTACTATTTCACGCCGGAATCCTCGCTGCCGATCGTGAAAAGCGGGCATTCGATAGAGCTCGCCTCGGTGTTCAATCATCCCGAGATGACCGCTGACACGGGCAGGATATTGGATCAGACCTTTGCCAAGACCATGCGCAAAATGTGGGTCCAGTTCGCCAAGACAGGCAATCCGTCCCTTAGCGCAGACCTTTCGCCCGATGGCAGGGCAAAGGTTTGGCCGCTCTACGACCTGAAGCAGAAGCAAGTGATGGTCTTTGACGAGAACAATATCCATCCGGAACGCGAAGCCTCGCGGAAGATCGTGGATTGGGACAGAACCTATTTCCTTACCAAATACTATGTATTTTGACCAGTAAGACTGGGAAAGGAGAACTATCATGAGGCAATGGATGCGCATGCGTATCATGAAGCTTTTGGCAGGCATCGTGGTGTTAGGCTTTATGCTCGGGACTGGCGGGCTGGCCAGTTGCAGCGAAAAGACGAAGGCTGACCTCGTGGTTTATGGCAAGATATTCACTTCGGATAACAACAAGGTGGCAGAGGCTTTTGCCGTGAAGGATGGCAAATACATCTATGTAGGCGATAAGAAAGGCGCTGCCGCACTGGTCGAAGCAGGAAGGACCGATGTGGTGGACTATACGGACAAGGGGCTTGTGATGCCTGGCTGCGGCAACGGGCATGCCCATTATCCGATAGCTTATGCCATGACCGAAATCGGAGCGCAGGTTGGCGATAGTGATGATGCAAACAAGTTTTTGACAGAAATCCTTCCCGCGGCTGTCAAGAAGGCCAAGGCCGCAAATTTCAAGGCTGTTTTCGGTTTAGGGTGGAACCTCGATACTTTCAAGGGCAATATGCCTACCCGTCAGCAGATCGATGCGGTTTGCAAGGATCTGCCGGTATTCTTTATCGATGAGGAAGGCCATAAGAGCCTGGTGAACACGCTTTCCCTGGTCCATGCAGGCATTATGAAGGAAGATGGCACTGTACTGAAAAAGGAAAATGACATAAGAGGCGGCGAAATCGTGATGGGAGCTGACGGCACGCCTACAGGCTATCTGAAGGAGCAGGCAGCCACTTATGTAAGGGCATTCCTGGACGGTGATAACCTCTTTACGGCTGACAGAGCCAGGACAACCTTGCGCAAGGTTCAGGATACCTTGTTGTCAGAAGGATATACGATGTATCTCGATGGGTATTCTTCGTATTTCCGCAACAATAACCTGTATAAGGCCGCCAGCGAGATGGACAAGGCCGGAACTATGCATTTTGTGCTGGGCACCGCCTATGAGATCGAAAGCTGGATGGATGTGGATGCAGAACTGGCCAAGGCGGTTGAAGCCCAAAAATATGCGTCCAAGCATGTAAAGACAAACTGGCTGAAATTTTACATGGACGGTACCGTGGAAAGCGGAACCGGCTTTATCGATCCGCCCTATACGGATGGGCATCAAGGGCTGGTCAACTGGACGGAAGATGAATTTACCCGCATTACGCGCAAGGCGAATGAAAATGGTTTGACCATGCACGTGCATGCACTGGGCAATCAGGCAGTCCATCGTACCATAAACGCCTTCGGCAATGGGGGAAAGGATGAAATGCGCAATACGCTGGTGCATCTGCGCAACGTCAATCCGCCGGATTACGAGCGGATGGCAAGACATAACATACAGGTCACCGCTGGTTTGCTTTGGCACCACACGGCGGATGCGTCACTGCCTGATTTATTGCGCAGCCTTCCCGCAGGCATGGGGGACAAGGGGTATCCGATGAAATCTTATTTCGATTATGGGATAAACATGTCCTCACACTCGGATTTTCCGGCTCTCGCTGCTAGTCCCGATGATCCGTTTGGCATTATGGAGATTACAGTGACTGGTGCCTATTACCCTGAGAAGTCAAAACCCTGGTGGCCGGAAGAGCTGCTGACCCGTGAGCAGGCACTGACGGCTTTGACCATCAACTGCGCCAAGCAGATGTTTCTTGAGAAGGAAAGAGGCAGTATCACCAAGGGCAAATATGCAGATTTTCTCCTCGTCGACAAGGATGTGCTGACTTGCCCGGTGACAGAGATCCATAAGGCCAGACCCGAGGCAACCTATTTCGAGGGCAAAAAAGTTTTTGCGAATCCAGCTGCGGCACCGGTCGATTATGCCGATAAGAACAACTGGATGAAGCAGCCCAAAATCACAAAGGACGTAGACACCATATATATCTATCCTACGGAATATGCTGACGATTCGGCAGGCGCGCCGGTCTTTGCTGACATCAACGAAAAAGCCATGCGGGAGCCTGCGCAGGAAACGTATCTGCTGCAGGGAACGGCTTATGAAGACGCTACCAATGTGTTTGTCCCGTATTACCGGCAGGTCAATATGGCGGCCGCCAGCGAAATGACGCCCGAAGCGTTGCGCGCGGCCTTCGACAGCGTTCCCAAACAGGATGTCTTTGCCGCCCTTGACTACTACTTTGCCAATCTGAATGGCGGCAGGCCCTTTATTCTTGCAGGACACTCGCAGGGCTCGGCGATGCAGAGCCTTGTGCTGGCAGAATACATGAAGGCGCATCCAGAGTATCAGCAGCGCATGATCGCCGCGTATGTCATTGGTTTTTCGATTACTAAGGAGTATCTTCAGGCAAATCCGCACCTGCATTTTGCGGAAAGAGCCGATGATACCGGCGTTATCGTCTCGTGGAATACCGAGGGGCCGGCCAATGCCGGCAAGAAAAACCTCGTGGTCCTGCCAGGCGCGATCAGCATCAATCCATTGAACTGGAAGCGGGATGAAACCTATGCGCCGGCAGCGGAAAACCTCGGCGGTTACATCTATAACGAAGCAACCGGAAAAATCGAGCAGGTTCCAAAAGCTGCCGATGCCCGGCTGGATTTGAAGCGGGGCGTCGTAATAACGAAGACCAATGCCATGAAGCCCATATATGAAATGTTCGGCATTACGGTTTTCGGCCCTGCCAGTTACCACAATGGCGACTATGCCCTTTATTACTACAACATCAAGGATAACGTCGCCAGGCGGATAGCGGCATATAAAAGCCATGCGGAACAGAGAAGGGGCTGAGCAGATGCTCCATCAAGCGGACGCCGTGGCCCTTAGTGACTTTCCTGGCGTAATATGGTATGATAAAAACATATAATCGTATAGATAAATGAGATAGTAGGGCGGGAAACCGCTACGGTAAGGACATCCATAATCCGGCAACTGCGGGTTATGGATGTCTTTTTGTTTTAGGGAGGAATTTTTTATGACCGATGAATTGTTTGCCAGGACACCGATACCGAAGGCGTATATGACGCTGGCCCTGCCCGTCGTCATGAGCATGGTGGTGCAGCTCGTCTACAGCATGGCCGATACGTTCTTTATCGCCTTGACGGGTGACACGGCCTTGATTGCGGGCATATCGGTCTGTACGCCGCTCTTTACGCTGCTGCTGGCCTTTGGCGACCTGTTTGGCCTTGGCGGCAGCTCGGTGATTGCGCGGCTCTTTGGCGCTGGGCGCAAGGCGGATGGCAAACGGCTAAGTATTTTCTGCTTTTATGGGGCAATCGGCTTTGGCATCGTGGCAGCAGTTGTACTGCTATCCCTGCGCGAACCGATGCTGGCGCTCCTGGGGGCGAAAGGAGAGGTCATACCGTATGCGGCGGCATATTATTCGTGGTTTATCGCTGGCGCACCGTTCGTGATTTTCTCACTGGTGCCGACGAACCTCTTGCGTACGGCCGGCTGCCCGAAAATCTCGATGAATGCTTCCATCCTCGGTGCCGCTGTCAATATCGCGCTGGACCCTGTGCTGATTTTCGGGCTTGAGCTTGGCGCAGCTGGTGCGGCACTGGCAACGGTCATTGGCTATATCTGCTCGGATATCTATGCCGTGTGCTATATCCGTCGTCATTGCGCAGAGCTTTCGCTTGATTTGCCAGCACTGCGCATCAGCTGGCACGAGGCGGCTGGTATATTTTCGATTGGCCTGGCAGCAGCCGTGACGAATTTTACGCAGACTTTTGGCATTGCCCTGACGAACCGCAGCCTGCTGCCCTATGGCAGTGATGCGATCGCCGTCATGGGCATCGTCATGAAAATCATCATGATTGTGGCTCTGGTGGTCGTGGGGCTGGCTTTCGGCGGGCAGCCGCTTATCGGCTATACCTATGGCGCTAAGGACAAAGCGCGCATGAAAAAGGTCATTGCCTTTGCTTTGCAGGCCGTAATCGGGACGAGCGTCGTGCTGGCCTTGGGGCTCGCATTTTTTGCCCGGCCAGTGGTGCATGTTTTCCTGGAGCAGCCTGCGCTTGTCGAGCTGGGCGTCGAGATGCTTTACTGGCAGCTGCCGGCCATTATCTTCATGGGCATCGGCCTGGTGCTCATCTGCACGTTCCAGGCCACAGGCAAGGGGCTGCCGTCGCTTATGCTGTCGCTTTGCCGGCAGGGGATCGTCTATGCTCTGGCACTTGCCATCCTGCCCTTGTGGTTTGGCTATACGGGCGTCATCGCTGCGCAGCTGGCGGCCGATATCGTGACGGTTGTCATTGCGGCCGTTTTATATCGTATAAGTCTGGCAAAATGACAGGCAGCAACAGGAAAAGTGGTTGAAGCCATATTATGTGAAAGTAAAATTGACGATATCAACCGAAGATGTTAAACTTTATAAGTAGCAACATTAGTGATAATTGTTAGATATTTCGCAATCAAAGGGAAGAAGGTACATGGATCGAATCAATCAGCATACGGCTCCGGTTTATGAGGCACTGCTCGAACTGCGCAAGCGGCGGGTGGTTCCTTTTGATGTGCCGGGGCATAAGCGTGGACGCGGCAACCCAGAGCTGCTGGATTTTCTGGGGGAGAAATGTGTGGGTGTCGATGTCAACTCGATGAAGATGCTCGACAACCTCAGTCATCCGATATCAGTCATCCGCGAGGCCGAAGAGCTTACGGCAGATGCATTTGGGGCGCAGCACGCCTTCTTTATGGTCAATGGCACCACCTCAGCTGTCCAGGCGATGGTGCTGGCCACAGTGCGCGCTGGCGATGAGATCTTGCTGCCGCGCAATGTCCATAAGAGCGTCATCAATGCATTGGTGCTCTGCGGAGGTATTCCGGTCTATGTGCCGGTGCGCGTCAATCATCAGATTGGCATTGCCACGGGGATGGCCCTAAGCGATGTGGAAAAGGCGATTCGCCAGCATCCGCGGGCTAAGGCCATCTTTGTCAACAATCCGACCTATTACGGCATCGCCTCGGACCTCAAGGGCATCGTGCGCATAGCCCATGCAGCTGGCATGACGGTGCTGGTCGATGAAGCCCATGGCACCCATCTCTACTTCGGCAAGAATCTGCCGATTTCGGGCATGGCAGCTGGCGGCGATCTGGCAGCCGTTTCGATGCATAAGTCCGGCGGCAGTCTGACCCAGAGTTCCATCCTGCTCTGCGGCCAGGGCGTCGATGCCGAGTACGTGCAACAGATCATCAACCTCACCCAGACGACCAGTGCCTCGTATCTTCTGATTTCAAGTCTTGACCTTTCTCGCCGCAACCTGGCGCTCCATGGCTGCGAAGCCTTCGAGAAGGTCAGCTCCATGTCCGAGTATGCCCGGTCAGAAATCAATGAGATTGGCGGCTTTTATGCCTATGGCCGCGAGCTTATCGACGGTGACAGCGTCTACGATTTCGATGTGACGAAGCTGTCGGTATTCACGCAGGGCATCGGCATGACGGGCATCGAGGTCTACGACATGCTGCGGGATGAGTATGACATCCAGATTGAGTTTGGCGATATCGGCAACATCCTGGCCTATATCTCCATCGGCGACCGCATCCGCGACATCGAGCGGCTGGTCGGGGCGCTCGAGGATATTGCGGGCCGCTTCGCCAAGGACAAGCGCGAGCTCTACTGCGGCGAGTTTATCGCCCCAGAGCTCGTCATGAGTCCCAAGGAGGCCTTTTATGCCAAGGGCGAGCGGCTGCCGCTGAAGGATACCGTGGGCCGCATCTCGGGGGAGATGCTCATGTGCTATCCGCCGGGCATTCCTATCCTGACGCCGGGCGAGCGCATCACCGAAGAGATACTTACCTATATCGAGTACGCGCGGGAAAAAGGCTGTTCCCTGCAGGGAACGCAGGATCCGGAGTGTCGGGAACTGCGTATTTTGACGGAAACTTGACAAGTCAGCCTGACATGTCAAGTTGACCGGTCACTTTGACTTGTCAATGGGGGAGGAACCGAAGTAATGGAAATATGGTTTTCACAGATGGATACGGAAAACGTCAAGACTTCCGTGCGCGTAGATAGACAGCTGTTTTCCAAGCAGAGCGAGTATCAGCGGATCGATGTCTTTGAGTCCAACGAATTTGGCCGCATGATCGTGCTGGACGGCGAAATCATCTTCTCGGAGGCAGACGAATTCATCTACAACGAAATGGTCGTGCATGTGCCCATGGCCGTACATCCCGAAGTCAAGAACGTACTGATCATCGGCGGTGGCGACGGCGGCGTGGCAAAAGTACTCACGCAGTACCCCGAGATTGAGTCGATTGATGTTGTCGAGCCTGATGAGATGTTCATCGAGGTATCCCGGGAGTTTTTCCCCGAGACGGCCAAGGGCTTTGACGATGCACGCGTCAAGATCACGAATATGGACGGCCTGCGTTTCTTGCGCCGTTGCCGGGATAAATACGACCTCATCATCAACGATTCTACCGACCCCTTCGGCCATACCGAGGGGCTGTTCACGCGGGAATTCTATGGCAACTGCTACCGGGCACTGCATGACGATGGCATCATGGTCTATCAGCACGGCAGCCCCTTCTACGATGAGGATGAGGCGGCGTTCCGCGCAATGCACCGTAAGGCCTATCAGAGCTTCCCGGTGAGCCGCGTCTATCAGGCCAGCATCCCGACCTGCCCGGCAGGCATCTGGATGTTCGGCTTTGCATCGAAGAAATACCATCCGCTCAAGGATTTCGATGCCAAGCGCTGGAACAAGCGCGAATTGAAGACTTGGTATTATACCACCCATTTGCATAAGGGCGCCTTCATGCTGCCCAAGTACGTAGAGGATATCCTGTCAGAGGAGGAGACGAGAAAATGAGCAAATTGATGATTATCGGCTGTGGCGGTGTGGCAAGTGTTGCCATCCATAAGGTGTGCCAGAACGATGGCGTTTTCGATGAACTGTTGATTGCCAGCCGCACGGTGTCCAAGTGCGATGCACTGAAGGAGAAACTGCAGGGCCAGACGAAGACGAAGATCACGACGGCGCAGATCGATGCCGATGATGTCGAGGCTTTAACCAAACTTATCAAGGAATATCAGCCCGATGCCTTGCTGAACGTGGCCCTGCCATATCAGGACCTTACGATCATGGATGCCTGCCTGGCTGCTGGCGTTGACTATATCGATACGGCAAACTTCGAGCCCGAGGACACCGAAGACCCCGAGTGGCGCAAGATTTACGACAAGCGCTGCAAGGAGCTGGGCTTCTCGGCTTATTTCGATTACTCCTGGCAGTGGGCCTATGAGGACAAGTTCAAACAGGCTGGCCTTACGGCCCTTTTGGGCACGGGCTTTGACCCGGGCGTCACGTCGGTCTTTGCGGCTTATGCCAAGAAACATTACTTCGATACCATCGACACCATCGATATCCTCGACTGCAATGGCGGCGATCACGGCTATGCCTTTGCCACGAATTTCAATCCCGAAATCAACCTGCGCGAAGTATCGGCGCCGGGCTCCTATATGGAAAATGGCAAGTGGGTGGAGATACCGGCCATGAGCATCAAGCGGGAATACGACTTCGAGGGCGTGGGCAAGAAGGATATGTACCTCTTGCATCATGAGGAGATCGAGGCCCTGGGCCGCAACATGCCAGAGGTCAAGCGCATCCGTTTCTTCATGACCTTTGGCCAGAGCTATCTGGATCATATGCGCTGCCTCGAAAACGTCGGCATGCTTTCGACGACGCCGATAAACTACAACGGGCAGGAAATCGTGCCGATCCAGTTCCTCAAGGCCCTGCTGCCGGATCCGGCGTCCCTGGGCCCGCGCACGAAGGGCAAGACGAATATCGGCTGCATCTTCACGGGCAAGAAGGATGGCAAGGAGCGCTCCATCTACATCTATAACGTCTGCGACCATCAGGAGTGCTTTAAGGAAGTGGGCTCCCAGGCCATCTCCTATACCACGGGCGTACCGGCAATGATTGGTGCAATGCTTGTGGTGACTGGCCAGTGGAAGAAACCGGGCGTCTTTACCACCGATGAGTTCGACCCGGATCCGTATATGGATGCCCTCAATAAGTGGGGCCTGCCCTGGAAGGTCGTAGAGAATCCGGTGCTGGTTGACTGATAGGGAACGAAAGCATGTCCATAACGATCAAGCAGGTGCCGACGCCGGCCTATGTGGTCGACGAAGGGGCACTGGAAAAGAACTTACAGATATTGAAGGACGTCAAGGAGCAGGCTGGCTGCAAGATCCTTCTGGCCCAGAAATGCTTTTCGATGTTTGCCGAGTATCCGCTGATCGGCCGCTATCTTGACGGCGCAACGGCCAGCGGACTCTATGAGGCAAGGCTCGGCCATGAGGAGATGGCAGGCGAGAACCATGTGTTTTCGCCTGCTTACCGGCCCGAGGAGATCGAGAAGATCGCGGCCATCTGCGACCATGTCATCTTCAACTCCTTCAACCAGCTGCGCCGCTTCGGGCCGCTGGTCAAGCGCATCCAGGAGATGCGCGGGGTGGAGCATGGCATCGGCCTGCGCATCAACCCCGAATGCTCGACCCAGGATCATGCCATCTATGATCCCTGTGCGCCGGGCTCGCGCCTCGGCGTCACGGCGGAGGCCTTTGCGGAGGCTGTGTCGGCCTCTCCCGAGCTTTTTGATTTGCTCGGCGGCCTGCACTTCCATACCCTCTGCGAGCAGGACAGTCCGGCGCTGGCGAAGACGCTGGCTGCAGTGCGTGAAAAGTTCGGCAGCTGGCTGAAGCGCGGGAATATCTGCTGGCTCAATATGGGCGGCGGCCATCATATCACCCGTGAGGATTACGACCGCGGGCTGCTCATCGAGCTGGTCCGGAAGGCCAGGGAGGAATATGACGTCGATGTCTATCTGGAGCCGGGCGAGGCCGTAGCACTCAATGCCGGCTATCTGGTGACCGAGGTGCTCGATATTGTCAGAAACCACGGCACGCAGATCCTCATACTCGATGCGTCAGCGGCCTGCCATATGCCCGACGTGCTGGAGATGCCGTACCGGCCGCCGCTCAAAGACGCCGGTGAGGCGGGAGAGAAAGCCCATACCTACCGGTTGTCCTCGTGCACGTGCCTGGCGGGGGACATCATCGGCGATTACTCCTTTGACCGGTCCATCGCCAGTGGCGACCGGCTCTATTTTGAAGATATGGCCATCTACTCGATGGTCAAGAACAATACCTTCAACGGCATGGCGCTGCCTGCAATTTGGCGCATGGATAAAGATGGCGCCTGCACGCTGGTGAAGAAGTTCGGCTATGAGGATTTCAAGGGAAGGCTGTCGTGATATGTTGATAAGAAATACTACGCCCACCGCGGATGGCTTTCATATGCCCGCGGAGTTTGCCCCGCACGCGGGCACGTTCCTGATCTGGCCGGTGCGCCCTGGCTCCTGGACCCATGGCGGCCGGGACGTACAGCCGGTGTTCGTGCGGCTCATCGAGGAAATCTCGGCCGTGGAGGAGCTCTATCTGCTCGTCGATGACGCGCATCGCGTCCAGGCGGAGGCGATGCTTTCCCATCTGCCTCAGCAGCATATCCATTATCTGCCGATACCCACGGATGATGCCTGGGCGCGGGATATGGGGCCGACCTATGTCACTGGCGGCAGGGAACGCCGCGGCATCAATTGGTGTTTCAATGCCTGGGGCGGTGACGTTGACGGCCTGTATCCCGACTACGCCCGGGATGATGCGGCGGCACCGCTGATGGCAGCGGCGCTGGGGGATACCTGTTACGATGCCGGGGACTTCGTGCTCGAGGGTGGTTCCATCCATGTGGATGGCGAAGGCACAGCGGTGGTGACCGAGGCCTGCCTGTTGAGTGCGGGACGCAATCCCCAGCTTACCAAAGGGCAGATTGAGCAGAAGTTGAAGGACTATTTGGGCGTAACCAAAATCATTTGGCTGCCCCGGGGCATCTACAACGATGAGACCAACGAGCATGTCGATAATGTCTTTGCCTTTGTCCGGCCTGGCGAAGCCGTGCTGGCCTGGACCGATGACGAAAAGGACCCGCAGTATGCACTGAGCCAGGCTGACCTTGCCGTTCTCGAAGGGGAAACGGATGCCAAGGGACGCCGGCTGGTGGTGCACAAGGTGCCCATTCCTGAGCAGCCTGTCTGCATCACGGCCGAAGAGGCAAACAGCTTTGCCTTTGCTGATGGCGAAGATATGCGCGAGCCTGGCGAGCGCCTTGCGGCCAGCTATGTCAATTTCTATATCTGCAACGGCAAGGTCATCGTGCCGCAGTTCGGCGATCGGATGGATGCGGAGGCTTTGCGCATCCTGGGCGATTGTTTCCCCGAGCGCAAGGTCGTGGGGTTGCCTGCCCGGGCTGTTATTGTCGGCGGGGGTAATTTCCATTGCCTGACCCAGCAGATACCAGCAGTATGATTTGATCAACGAGGTGATTCGATGCGAAATGTGACCGTAGCTGCCGTGCAGATGCAGATGACGGCTGACGTACAGGAAAATATCCAGAAGGCCGATGCACTGGTGCGGCAAGCGGCGAAGCAGGGGGCCAATGTCATCCTGCTGCCCGAGCTTTTCGAGCGGCCCTATTTCTGCCAGCAGCGGCAGTATGAATTCTATGACTTTGCCACAACGGCCGAGGAAAATCCGGCGGTGCAGCATTTTAAGCAGGTTGCCCGCGAGCTTGAGGTCGTACTGCCCATCAGTTTCTATGAAAAGGATGGCACGCGCTTCTTTAACAGCGTGGCAATGCTCGACGTCGACGGCAAAGTGCTCGGCATCTACCGCAAGACCCATATCCCTGACGACCACTACTATCAGGAAAAGTTCTACTTCACACCGGGCAATACAGGCTTTAAGGTCTGGCAGACCCGCTATGGCAAGATCGGTGTCGGCATCTGCTGGGACCAGTGGTTCCCCGAGGCGGCCAGGGCCATGGCCCTCTTAGGCGCCGAGCTGCTGCTCTATCCGACGGCCATCGGCTCTGAGCCCATCCTGGGGGCGGACAGCATGCCCCATTGGCGCCGCTGCATGCAGGGCCATGCGGGCTGCAATCTCGTGCCAGTCGTCGCGGCCAACCGCGTGGGCGTCGAGGAGGTCGAGCCCAGCGAAGAAAACGGCGGCCAGTCGTCGGCACTGAGTTTCTATGGCTCATCCTTTATCGCCGACAACACAGGTGCCCTGCTGGCTGAGGCCAATCGCAACGAAGAGACGATACTGACGGCGGCCTTCGACCTTGACCAATGCCAGCAAGACCGCATGAGCTGGGGCGTTTTCCGCGACCGCCGGCCGGAGTTATATGGTGAGCTCGTCAAATAAACGGAATATATAGAACGCAAAGTGGGCAGTTTGACAAGTCAAATTGACAAGTCAAGTCGCCCGCTTTTATTTTTGTAAGGATTCACTGCTTTTTGCATTAGGTAGGGATAGGAGTAAAAGTTACTACCAATCGAAAGAAAGAACTAGACGCACCGTGGGGTCTAGCGGTATAATAAAAAGCGGACTATGTAAAAATCGTGACGCAGGTCACGCTTAGATATTTTGAGGAGGTTTTTCCAAACCATGAAGAATACGAAACCTATTTACACGATTGGTCATCGCAATCCAGATACGGACTCCATCTGCTCGGCTATCGGCTATGCACATCTGAAACAGGCTCTCGGGCAGAACGTTGTTCCGGCCCGCGCTGGCAAGGTCAATGCCGAGACGAAGTATGCACTCGAGCATTTCAAGGTCGAGCAGCCGCTGCTTCTGACGGATCTCTACCCGCGTGTCAAGGATATCACGATGGATTGCCAGATCGTCGTCAAGCAGCATGATACGCTGCGCCATCTCGGCGAGGTCATGCGTGAGCATGAGCTCAAGTCCGTTCCCGTTACGGACAGCAAGGGCCTGCTGGTTGGCATCGTTACGGTTTCGGATCTTGCCAAGCGTTATTTCCAGGAGCTTTCGATGCAGAACCTCTCGGAGATGCGCGTGCGCTATCGTGACCTCATCGCTGCTACGGACAGTGAGGTGCTCGTATCCGGCGACGAGGGCGAGTTCATCCAGGGCTGCGTCCGCATCGCAGCTGGCAGCATCGAGACCATCAAGAAGGTCATCGATAAGAAGGATATCGTGCTCGTCGGCGACCGCCATGATGAGACGATGCTCGACATCATCGCCCAGGGCGTTTCCTGCATGATCATCACGGGTGGCGGCCGCCTGTCCGGTGAGGTCATCGAGACTGCTGAGGCCAAGGGCATCTTCGTTCTTTCGACGCCGTATGATACGTATACGGTAGCCCGCCTGATCAACCAGTGCGTGCCGATCCGCCGCATCATGCACGAGAATCCGGTCTGCTTCAAGCCGCTTGATATGCTCTCGGATATCAAGGGTACGATGGAGGAGACGAACTACCGCAACTATCCGGTTATCGAAAATGGCCGCCTCGTCGGCATCATTTCCCGCGACAACATGGTCATGCCGGAGCGCGAGCAGGTCATCCTCGTCGACCACAACGAGCGCGGCCAGGCCGTTGAGGGCATCGAGGAGGCCAAGGTCGTCGAGATCATCGACCATCATCGCCTGGGCGGCATCCAGACCAGCGAGCCAATCTACACCCATGCGGAGCCGGTTGGCTGCACGGCAACGATCGTGGCCAACATGCACTGGCAGAACGACGTCGAGATCCCGGCTTCGATTGCAGGTCTGCTGCTCTCGGCTATCCTTTCCGATACGGTGCTGTTCAAGTCCCCGACTTGCACGGAGTACGACAAGAAGACGGCTGAGCGCCTGGCTGAGATCGCTGGCGTCGACATCAACGAGTACGGCATGGCAATGCTCAAGGCTGGTTCGGGCATCGGCGATATGACGCCGGCAGAGATTGCCAAGAACGACCTCAAGGAGTTCCAGATCGGCGACTACCGCATCATCGTCAGCCAGATTTCCGTCATGGACACGAAGGAAGTCATGGATCTTGAGCCGCAGCTCATCGAGGCTATGTCTGGCATCTGCGAGAAGGAAGGCTTCGACATGAGCCTGGTCATGGTCACGGATATCCTCGAGGAGGCAACGTACCTCCTCTATGCTGGTTCGCCGAAGACGCTGATCGGCGAGGCGTTCAAGAAGGATGCCAGCGGTACGCATGTCTACCTGCCGGGTGTCATGAGCCGCAAGAAGCAGATCATCCCGCCACTTTCCGAGGCGGTAAAACGCATCGCCAAATAAGCGGTAAAGAATCGAATAGAAATCAGAGGCTGTCGCATTTATGCGGCAGCCTCGTTATTCCCAGATCAGAGATACACAGGAGGACACATTGGATATTTTTGAAGGTTTGAATCCCGCCCAGAAGAAAGCTGTGGAGCATACGGATGGCCCGCTGCTCATAATGGCAGGTGCCGGCTCCGGCAAGACGAAGGTGCTGACCTGCAAGATCGCCAATTTGCTGGCGCAGGGGGTACAGCCGTGGAACATTCTGGCCATCACGTTCACCAACAAGGCGGCGACCGAGATGCGCGAGCGCGTGGACCGCATGATCGGTGAGGGCGCGAAGGATGTCTGGCTCAGTACGTTCCATTCGTTTTGCGCGCGGTTCCTGCGCCGCGAGATCGAGGCGACAGACCTTTATAAGAAAAACTTCGTCATCTATGATTCCAGCGACAGCCAGGTCGTCATCAAGGACTGCTTAAAAGAGCTCAATCTCGATCCGAAGCAGTATGCGCCCAATTCGATCCAGAATGCGATTTCAAATGCCAAGAACCAGCTCATGGGGCCAAAAGCCATGGAGCGCGATGCCGATAACTTCTTCCAGAAGAAGGTCGCCGAGGTCTACAAGCTCTATGCACAGAAGCTGCGCACGAACAATGCTCTGGACTTTGACGATCTGCTGATGGTCTCGGTCATCCTGCTCGAAGAGAACGAGGAGATCCGCACGAAGTATCAGCGCCGTTTCAAATACATCCTCGTGGATGAGTATCAGGATACCAATGGCGCGCAGTACCAGCTGACGAAAATCCTGGCGGCGCAGCATCATAATCTCTGTGTCGTCGGTGATGCCGACCAGTCCATCTACGGCTGGCGCGGTGCCGATATCCGCAACATCATGGATTTCGAGCAGGACTACCCCGAGGCCAAGACCATCAAGCTCGAGCAGAATTACCGCTCGACGAAGAATATTCTCGCGGCGGCCAATGCAGTCATCGAGCATAACGTCAACCGCAAGAAGAAGGACCTCTGGACGGAGAATGCGACAGGGGAGAAGCTCACGAGCTACGAGGCCCGTGACGAGCGCGACGAGGCGCAGTTCATCGCCACCACGATTTCCAAGCAGAAGACCATCTTCAATGCTTCCTATGGCGATATGGCCATCCTTTACCGCACGAATGCCCAGTCCCGCGTCATCGAGGAAACGTTCATGCGCGCAGGCATCCCGTATACGATGGTCGGCGGCCTCAAGTTCTACGACCGCAAGGAAATCAAGGACATCCTTGCCTACCTGCGCGTCATCTATAATCCGCTGGACACCGTGAGCCTCCTGCGCATCATCAATGTCCCCAAGCGCGGCCTCGGTGCCACTTCGCTGGCGAAGCTCACGGATTATGCCGATGAGAACGGCCTGTCGCTGTTCGATGTCATCTCGAATGCTGAGGTGCTCGACACGATTCCCGGCATCACGGTCCGCATCAAGAAGCCGCTGGAGCTCTTTTCGACCTTCGTCTTCCAGTTCATGGGCTATCAGAACAATATGCATCTGGATGACCTTATCGAGAAAGTACTGGATGAGTCGGGGTATCTGGCTGAGCTCAAGGCAGAGAACAAGCCCGAGAGCGAGTCGCGCATCGAAAACCTCAAGGAGTTCATCGGTGTGGCCAGGGACTTCGAGAAGACTGAGGCAAATGCCAATCTCGAAACCTTCCTGTCGCAGCTCTCGCTGGTTTCCGATATCGACAATGCCGATATCGAGGATGACCGCGTGACGCTGATGACTCTCCACTCGGCTAAGGGCCTGGAGTTCCCCGTGGTGTTCATGATTGGCATGGAGGAGGGGCTGTTCCCGCACTCCCGCACGCTGATGGATGACAACGAGATCGAGGAGGAGCGCCGTACCTGCTACGTCGGTATCACGCGTGCCCAGCGCAAGCTCTATCTGACGAATGCCCGCCAGCGCACGATCTACGGCAAGACGAATGCGTTCCCGCCGTCGCGCTTCCTGCAGGAGATCCCCGATGACTACGTCGAGCGCCTCGTGCCGCGGGCCAATGCCTATGGCTTTGCCAACGCGAACCATTATGGTGCTCAGCAGCAGAGCGGCTTCATGAGCTTCCGCCCCAGCGCGAGCCAGATGGGCAATGGCGTGCATTTCAGTGGCAAGCCCCAGTCCGCCCTTGAGGCCATGGCAGCCCTGCAGAAGAAGAACGTCAACGTCCAGCCCAGCGGCGGCGTCATCCGTCCGGACACGAGCATCCAGTGGAAGGTCGGCGACAAGGCGCGCCATGGCAAATGGGGCGTCGGCACCGTCGTATCGGTCAAAGGCAGCGGGGAAGAGGTCGAGCTCAAGATTGCCTTCCCTGGCCAGGGGGTCAAAGGTCTCATGCAGAAATATGCGCCAATCACCAAGGCATAAGATCATACAGGATTTCCAGAAGGTATCCGCTGCAGTCAGTATAGCTGCAGCGGGTATTTTTTTGTGTGTTTTGGCGCCGGGATGCATAGCAGGCGCGGGGTCCCGCGGGGAAAAGACAAAAAACAGAAAATTTTTTCATTTCGCATGTATTGTACAATTGACAGGAAAAAACTCGACGTAGTATATTTCAATTAAAGATTGATTAAAACGGACGTAAGTCCTTGCGAAGAGGGAAGAGACAAGGAGAAGAATATGGAGTATAAGATTGGACGCAGTCAGGCCGTGCCGGTGGATGATGCCATCGAGCGGGCGTGTCAGGGCATGACGCAGGCAAAATTCGTTTGGTTCACGACGACAGTGGATGCTTTTGCTGAGACCGCCAGCAAGATGCAGGCGCGGTTCCCGCAGAGCATCGTCATGGGGACGACTTCCATTGCCGCTTTTTCCCAGGCAGGTATCTTCCACGACACGCTGGAAGTCCTGGCGATTGCAAGCGGCATCGAATGCGTAGGCAATGTGCTGGAGGAGGCTGACCGCTGCCCGCTCAAATATGTGGGCCGCGTGCAGGAGGCAGTCCGGAGGCTCGGGACGCACCGCGCCGATGATACGATCTGCCTGACGGCCACCAATGGCTTGATTTCCTGCGAGGAGTCGGTGCTGGCAGTGCTGAACTCGGTGCTGCGCAAGGAGAACATCCCGGTCTTCGGCGGCACTGCTGGTGACCGGGGCCTGGCCGAAAAGACGCTGGTATCGCTGAACGGCAAGGTCTATGACAAGGCCAGCGTGTTCGTGCTGCTCCGCAACCTCGGCGGCAGCATCCATCTCTACCGCGAGAATATCTACAAGCCGATCTGC
This sequence comes from Pseudoselenomonas caprae, assembly GCF_008271345.1. Taxonomy (NCBI): domain Bacteria; kingdom Bacillati; phylum Bacillota; class Negativicutes; order Selenomonadales; family Selenomonadaceae; genus Pseudoselenomonas; species Pseudoselenomonas caprae. Next base: position 74,601 of record NZ_VTOZ01000007.1, on the reverse strand, counting down.
GAGCCGCTGACGGCCACCGCGGTGGATGCTTTCCATCGCAAGGTCATGGCCTATGATGGCTGCCCGGCATCGGAGATGGAGGCGAAGATGCATGGCCTGTCGGCCTCGCAGATGGACCGCAGCTTCCTCGACAGCAATCCGGTGGGCCGCATCATCGGCAAGGATATGTATATCATCGCCAACGATGACATGGATACAGACCGCCGGACGATGAAATATCATGCGCGCATCTATGAGAACGACCAGATCGTCATGCTGCAGCCGGACGACTATCGTCAGGTCAACCGGGAGACCATACAGAAGATCCAGCGCGAAGTGCCGCATCCGTCGCTGTCGATCATGGTCAACTGCCTGGCGCGCACGCTGCTCTTCGAGAGCGAGGGCTATGCGGATGAATTCTTCCGCAGCATGGGCACGGCACTGGGCAGCTATGTCGGCTGGGGCGGCTATGGCGAGCAGATCTATGAGCAGCATTTCAATCAGACGATGATTGCAGCGGTATTTGAGTAAGGAGCATATCATGGGATTCTTTAATTTCGGAAAAAGCAAAGAGCCGCTGTACAATCAGCGGGCTGCAGAAAAGAAACAGCAGCAGGTGGCAGCGCCGAAGGCCGTGAAGGCCGTGGCACGGACCGCTGCGGCAGCACCGGCAAGACCGGAGCGGGTGGATGAGCAGATCGCCTACGGCATCGATTACCTGGATGAGCGCATGAACGAGCTCACCCAGGCCGAAGCTGGCATTGCAGAATATGTCCACAAGATGAACGAAACCTATGCGGGCATCGGCCAGGTGAACGAGGACTTCGCCTCGCTCAACGACCACTTCAACAGGCTGGAGGACTATGCGCAGAATATCTCCACCATCATGGAGAAGTCGCAGTCGGTAGTCAGCGATGCGGGCGACAGCGTGGGATCGCTGGCGGGCAAGATGCAGGAAATCGAGGGCAAGCTCGATGAGATCACGGCGGTCTTCCAGCAGCTGGAGGAAAAATTCACCAATATCAAGAAGATGTCCGAAGGCATCGAGGGGATTGCTACTCGCACGAACCTCCTGTCGCTCAATGCCTCCATCGAGGCAGCCCGCGCAGGCGAGGCTGGCCGCGGCTTCAGTGTCGTAGCGGAGAATATCCGCGAGCTGGCAGCCTCGACCAAGGGCCTGGTCGAGGGCATCGATACGAATATCAATTCGCTGTATCAGTCCATTGCGGAGCTGAACCAGGCCATCGAGCAGACCCGCCAGAAGACGTCGGAGAATGCCTCCTTTGTCGGCAAGGTGCAGGCCAGCTTTGATGATGTGACCAAGAGCACGGAAAGCGTTGGCGACTACAGCCAGCGCATCGTGGCAGGCATCCACAAGACCAGCAGCATGATGGACTCGGTAGCCGATGGTGCCAGTTCGGTAGGTGGACTGGTCGCTTCGATGCGCCAGAATATCCACGGCCTCAAAGAATTGATGAGCGAGAAGAACGTGATTGCCTGCAGCATGATCGATTTCCTGCGGCAGGTCAAAGTCCTGATGAAGGAACGCCATTGATGACAAGACGATAACGATAGCAGGCAGCGCCCCCTTTTCCTAGGAAAAGGGGGCGCTGTGCGTGCTGTGTATACATTCTTTGGTTATATTGCGAAAATTAGCAAAATAACGTATAATAGGACTAGGGAACTAGGGGGGACAGCTGCCGTATCAGGCGGATCTGGGATCGATAAAGATTCTGCGAATGGAAGACCACTGTGAAAGTGAGGGGTAGTTGTGGAAAAGTTTTATCGATGGCTGTTGTCGACCTCTTGGACTGACCGTCTGCGGGCATATGCGTTCATCGAGAAGGACCTGCGCATGCGCGCCGAATGGGTCCTGGATGATGACAAGTGGGAAGAGATGAAGCTTCTGACTGGTCAGATCATCTCTATCCATTTCAAGCGGTACCCAGCGAAGAACATCATTGAATTCACCGAACGGCTCAAGGATCTCTATGTCATGCTGTTAGGGGCTATGTGGAAAGAGAAAAGTCCGGGGCATTGCGTCAGCATGAAGCTGCTCATGGACATCTACGATGACGATGATATTGCAGCCCGCCAGCAGATCCGCAACCTTTTCGGCCGCCGCGCCTACGATGAGGAGCGCACGGTGCTGGAAAATCTTTTCCATTGCTACGAGTCAATGATGGACGCTGTCCAGAGCCGCTATGTAAATCTGATGGCCTGAAAAGCAGGAGATTGGGCAAAAACAGCGAATACCATGTATTATCAAGTAAACTTGGAGGGATAATCATGGTAAAACGCATTTTAGCAGTAACAGCATTAGCAGTATCCGTGGCTTTTGCCGGCGGTGCATCAGGCACCGCCGGTAATTTTGATGGCATGGCTGTGGCCAGTGCCGCAACTGCCGATGAGCAGTTCACGGGCAATTGGTACGATGCAAAGGGCAACTTTGTCGTCAGCATCCAGCCGGGTGTCATCAACAGCTGCCGGATTGTCCGCACCTATGATGTCAAGGAGGGTACGCCGGGCTCTGGCCATTTTGTCATCCTGGAGGCCAATGGCGAGCATGACCTGTTCATCGAATGGGAGGGCGGCGACTGGCAGAACAACAACTATGTCGAGCCGCATATCACGATTGACCACGGCCAGAAGCTGACGCGCAAATGAGGAGTGGGGACAGGCAGGCTAAGATTTTTTGACCTGTCAAGAAAAATCCCTTTACACAAGCGCTGCTACATGGTATACTAAACAAAGTTAATTTAAGTTATCTTACGTTAAAGAGTGGGTGCAAACCCACTCTTTAATTCTTATGTAGGAAGCAAAATATGGGAGGTGGATGTATGGCAGCAAAGAATATCGAGGCAGCAGTCGAGGAGATCGTCAGCGAACTGCTGGCAGGCCAGGACGTCATCGAACTCGTTGATGTCGAGTATGTCAAGGAGCACACGGATTGGTATTTGCGCGTCTACATCGATAAAGACGGTGGCATTGATATCGAGGATTGTCAGGAACTCAGCGAGAAGCTGGAGGTACAGCTGGATGAGCGGAATGTGATTCCTGACAGCTATATCCTGGAGGTATCGTCCCCAGGCATCGACCGCGTGCTGCGCAAGCCGCGTGATTACGAGCGTGAGCAGGGCAAGAAGGTAGATGTTACCCTTTACGCTCCTATGGATGGCAAGAAAGAATGGACCGGCGTGCTCACTGGTTTTGACGGCAAGGCGGTCACGCTGGATGAGACGACGGTCATCGAGCTTTCCAAGGCGGCACAGATTCGCCTGCATATCGACTTTTAAGGCGGTTGCCTTTATATAAAATTGGGAGGATAAGATTTTGGCAAGAAGAACTACGAAAGCGAAAGCTAGAGACAATGGGCAGGAGTTCCTGGACACCCTGCGCGAGCTGGGCAAGGAGAAAGGCATCGACGAAGAGGTGCTGTTTGAGGCCATCGAGGCTGCGCTGATTTCCGCTTACAAACGCAACTTCAGCTCGGCCCAGAATGTCCGGGTGACGCTTTCACGTGAGACGGGACATTATCACGTATACGCAATCAAGACGGTTGTCGAGGATACCGAGGACGATATCACGGAGATCTCGCTGGCTCAGGCCCGCACGATCCGTCCGGAGTACGAAGTCGGCGATGTCATCGAGATCGAAGTGACGCCGGCCAACTTCGGCCGCATCGCAGCCCAGACGGCAAAACAGGTCGTCGTGCAGCGTATCCGCGAGGCTGAGCGCGGCATCATCTACGAGGAGTTCCAGAGCCGCGAGAGCGATATCCTGACGGGCCTTGTCCAGCGTGTCGAGAACCGCAATGTGTTCATCGACCTGGGCAAGACCGAGGCCGTGCTGACGCCGGCAGAGCAGATCCCGACGGAAGTCTATGAGCACGGCGACCGCATCAAAGCCTACATCGTCGAGGTCAAGAAGACGAACAAGGGCCCGCAGATCGTTGTTTCCCGCACCCATCCGGGCCTTTTGAAGCGCCTCTTCGAGCTTGAGGTGCCGGAGATCCAGGAAGGCATCGTCGAGATCAAGTCGGTGGCCCGTGAGCCGGGCAACCGCTCGAAGATTGCTGTCTGGTCGAAGGACGAGTCCGTCGATCCGGTTGGCTCCTGCGTGGGCCATCGCGGCATGCGCGTACAGGCTATCGTCGACGAGCTCGGCAGCGAGAAGATCGATATCGTCAAATGGAGCGAGGATCCGGCCAAGTTCATCGCCAATGCACTGAGCCCGGCCAAGGTCGTCTCGGTGGCCGTCAACGAAGAGGAGAAGGTTTCCCGCGTTGTCGTTCCGGACTACCAGCTGTCGCTGGCCATCGGCAAGGAAGGCCAGAATGCCCGTCTGGCAGCAAAGCTGACGAGCTGGAAGATCGACATCAAGAGCGAGTCGCAGGCCGCTGAAGAGCAGCTGGACGAGAACATGAACGAGGTCGAGGTCGAGAGCGACGAGTCTTTCACGGCAGAAGGTGAATGAGTTTGAAGACGAGGAAAATTCCCCAGCGGATGTGCCTGGGCTGCCAGGAAAGCCATCCGAAAAAGGAACTGATCCGTATCGTGCGCAGCCCGGAGGGCGAGTATTCGGTGGATACCACCGGCAAGAAAGCCGGCCGCGGCGCGTATATCTGTCCAAAACAGGAATGCTTTGAGGCGGCCCGCAAAAGCCGGGGCCTCGAGCGTTCCTTCAAGAATGCTATCGATCCTGCCGTTTACGAAGCGCTGGCGCAGCAGCTGCAAGCGCTGGCTGCGACGGCGAAGACAGAGGAATGACCATGGCATTTACCAAAGAACAGCGCATCACGAATCTTCTGAGCATGGCCCAGCGGGCTCGCCGGATCGTTTCCGGCGCCTTTGCTGTCGAGCAGGCGATGAAGAAAAAGCAGGCAGTATATCTGCTTGTCGCGGCGGATGCTGCTGATGAATCGAAAAAGACCTATAAAGGTTTAGCTGAGAAATATAAGGTTCCCTATGCAGAAGGGCTGGACCGGGAGATGCTCGGTACCTGCCTCGGCAAGGAATACCGCGCCGCAGCAGCGCTGACGGATGCGGGCTTTGCCAAGAAACTGCACCAGTTGATGGAGGAATCGCTATGATATAATCGGGGGTAGATCGATGTCCAAATACAGAGTTTTTGAATTGGCAAAAGAATTCCACACGGAGAGCAAGGTTGTCCTGGATATCCTGAAGAAGGGCAACTTCAAAGTGGCCAATCATCTGAGCAGCGTCGGCGACGAGGAACGCAGCGCTGTCAAGGCACATTTCGAGAAGAAGGCTGCTCCGGCGAAGAAAGAACAGCCAAGGGCACAGGAAAATCGCGTGGAAAAACAGAACAATTCCCATAACGACCACAATCATCATGGCAGCAATGGCAACCAGCACCATAACAACAATGGCGGCAGCCGTACGGAAAGCAGCCAGAACCGGTCGGCAAATCACAACAACAACGGTGGCAGCAGCCACAACGACCATAACAACAACAATCGTGGCGGACGCAACAACGACCGTAACGAGCGCGGCGGCCGCAATGAGCGCAACGATCGCAACGGCCGTGGCAATGGTGGCCGCAACGACCGCAATAACCGCAACAACAACCGCAATGAACGCAATGACCGCAACAACCGCCGCGGCGGCCGCAACAACAAGCGTGGCGGCCAGCAGCCGCAGGCGCCGAAGGTCGAGATCGCTCGTCCGAAGCACATCAAGCTGCCGGAGAGCATCGCCGTAAAAGACCTGGCATCGAAGATGAGCTACACGGCGGCAGAAGTCGTCAAGAAGCTCTTCATGATGGGTGTCATGGCGACCATCAACCAGGAAATCGACTTCGACACGGCAGCTCTGGTTGCTTCGGAGTTCGGTGTCACCTGTGAGGAACTGCCGCCAGATGTAGACCCGACGGAAATCCCGGAGATCGAGGATGATCCGAAGTCCCTGAAACTCCGTCCGCCGGTCGTCACGGTCATGGGTCACGTTGACCATGGTAAGACGTCGCTTCTCGACTGCATCCGCAATACCCATGTGCAGACGCACGAGGCTGGCGGTATCACGCAGCACATCGGTGCTTATCAGGTCAACTGCTCGGGCAAGAAGATCGTCTTCCTCGATACGCCGGGTCATGAGGCCTTCACGGCTATGCGTGCCCGCGGTGCCCAGATCACGGATATCGCGATCCTCGTAGTCGCTGCTGACGACGGTGTCATGCCGCAGACCATCGAGGCGATCAACCATGCGAAATCCGCTGAGGTTCCTATCATCGTGGCTATCAACAAGATCGACAAGCCGGGCGCTAATCCGGACCACGTCAAGCAGGAGCTCATGGAGCATGGCCTCGTGCCGGAGGAATACGGCGGGGATACCATCATGGTTCCGGTTTCGGCCAAGAAGCAGATGGGTATCGATGACCTGCTGGAAAACGTCCTGCTGGTCGCTGAGGTCGAGGAGCTCAAAGCCAACCCGAACCGCGAGGCCCGCGGTGTCATCATCGAGGCCAAGCTCGACAAGGGCCGCGGCTCGGTGGCAACGGTCCTCGTCCAGAGCGGTACGCTGCGCATCGGCGATTCCATCGTCTGCGGCACGACCTATGGTAAGGTTCGTGCCATGGTCGATGACCGCGGCAACAACGTCAAGAAGGCTGGCCCGTCGGTACCGGTCGAGATCCTCGGTCTCAACGATGTACCGGCTGCTGGTGATATCCTGGCAGTCCTCGAGGAGAAACAGGCCCGCAGCATCGCCGAGGCCCGTGTCGAGCGCGAGCGCAACCAGCTCATGAAGAGCAAGAAGGTTTCCCTCGATGCTCTGTTCCAGCAGATCCAGGAAGGCGAGATCAAGGATCTCAACATCGTGGTCAAGGCTGACGTCCAGGGTTCTGTCGAGGCTCTCTGCGGCTCGCTCTTGAAGCTCAACAAGAACGACGAGGTCCGCGTCTCCATCGTCCACTCCGGTGTCGGTGCTGTCAACGAGTCCGATGTCATGCTGGCTTCGGCAGCCAACGCCATCATCATCGCCTTCAACGTCCGTCCGGATGCCAATGCCCGCAAGGTCGCTGATAACGAGGATGTCGACATCCGCACCTACCGCGTCATCTATGATGCCCTCAACGATGTCAAGGACGCTATGAGCGGCATGCTCAAGCCGAAGTACAAAGAGGTCATCCAGGGCCGCGTCGAGATCCGTCAGGTCATGAAGTTCTCGAAGGCACTCGTTGCTGGTTCCTATGTCCTCGAAGGCAAGATCTGCAACAATTCCAAGATCCGCATCATCCGCGACAACATCGAAGTGTTCGATGGCGAGATCGATTCGCTGCGCCGCTTCAAGGATGAGGTCAAGGAAGTCCGCGAGGGCTACGAGTGCGGTATCTCGATTGTCGATTTCCGCGACTTCAAGGAAGGCGACATCATCGAGGCCTACACGATGGAAGAGATCGCTACGTCGATCGCCGAGGCCAACAAGGCTGCTGCTGAGAAGCGCAAGGCTCAGGCAGAGGCCAAGGCTAGGGCTGAGCAGGAAGATTGATGATTTATCGTTTACATAAAGGAGGCGAATGCCGATGAGTCAGCTTCGGGTAGAAAAGGTCCAGGAGCTTATGAAGCAGGAAATCAGCCAGATCATCCTGCGTGAACTGAAGGATCCGCGCATCGGATTCGTGACGGTCACTTCGGTGGAATGCACGGGTGACCTCCGTGAGGCGAAGATCTACGTGAGCCTCATGGGCAGTGAGCAGCAGGTCAAGGATTGCTGGACGGGGCTTACAAGCAGCCTCGGCTTCATCCGCCGCGAGATCGGCAAACGCATCCGCCTGCGCTTCACGCCGGAGCTTTCCTTTGAGCTGGATAAGTCGCTGGATTACAGCGCCCATATCCAGGAGCTGCTGCTGAAGATCAAGGCAGAAGAGGAAGCTAACGGCAAGCATTCGGATGAGGAGCAATAACAACAGATGAAAATTTCATTGAGGGAAACTGCGGCAGTCCTGTCGGCGGCGCAGAAGGTTGTCATCACGGCCCACACGAATCCCGATGGCGATGCCATCGGCTCATCGCTCGGCTTGATGCACTTCTTGAAGGGCCTGGGCAAGGACGTGCAGGTTCTCATCGATGATGATATCCCGGCAATATTTGATATGTTGCCGGGATATGAGCTTTTAGGGAAGCCGGAGGAAGGGCAGAACATCGCAGCCGACGTCTTGGTGGCGCTGGATGTGAGCCTTGACCGCATCGGCATGGTGAAGGATGTCGTCGATGCTGAAGTCCTCAACATCGACCATCACATCACCAACGATGGCGCGGCGGATAAGCTCTATCTCGATGGAACCTGTGCGGCAACCGCAGAAATAATCTATCAACTGGTGAAGGAGATGAACGGTTCGTTCAGCCGCGACTGTGCCATGTGCCTCTATACGGGTCTGGCAACGGACTCGGGCTGGTTCCGCTACTCCAACACGACACCGGAAACTTTGCGCGCTGGTGCCGAACTTCTGGCAGCTGGTGCCGAGCCGAACCTCATCTCGGAGGGGCTCGAGCGCCGTCCGTATGAAAGCCTCAAAGGCCTGGCGGATGCCCTGCAGCATATGGAGCTATTCCATGATGGCCGCGTGGTCGGCGTATTCCTTGATTTTGCCACGCTGGAGACTATCGGATCGGCCGAAGGGCTGGTCGATATGATCCGCAAGGTCGAGGGGACAGAGCTGGCTGTTGTGCTCAAGGAGAAAGAAAAGGACAGCTGCCGTGTGAGCATGCGCTCGAAGGGACTGGATGTCACGAAAATCGCCACGCAGTTTGGCGGTGGCGGCCATGTGCGCGCGGCGGGCTGCTCGATTGCCAGGCCGTTTGCCGAGGCAAAAGCTGCACTACTGGCAGCTATCGCTGAGGCCATGGAGCCGCAGGCATGACGGAGATGAAGCCGGCAGCGCCGGTCATCCCCGACATTGGCGGGTTTCTCAACGTCCTGAAGCCCCCTGGCATGACTTCGCATGATGTCATCGGTTTTGTGCGGCGCGTGCTGCACGTCAAGCGCGTCGGCCATGCGGGCACGCTCGACCCGGCAGCGGCAGGTGTCCTGCCGGTTGCTGTCGGAGCGTCTACACGTTTGATCGAGTATCTCGAGCTTGCGGATAAGACGTATCGTGCCGAGGTAAAACTCGGCCTGGCAACGGACAGTGGCGACGATACAGGCGAGATCATCGAATCGATGCCAGAGTTCACGCTGCCGGATGCGGAGACAATCGAAGCTGCACTGGCAAGATTCCGCGGCCGTATCACGCAGGTTCCGCCGGCACATTCGGCCATCAAGATTGGCGGCCGCCGGGCCTGCGACCTGCTGCGTGAGGGCAAAAAGGTTGACATGTCATCGCGTGAGGTGACTATCCACCGGCTCGAACTTTTGGCGTGCCGTAAGGATACTTTGCTGATCGATACGGACTGTTCGAAGGGGACGTATATCCGCAGCCTGTGTGCCGATCTTGGCGTAGTCCTTGGCATTCCGGCGACGATGGCCTTTCTCGTGCGCCGCCGTGTCGGCGACTTTGCCTTAGAAGATGCGCTGACCCTTGAGGAGCTCAAGGAAAGGGGAGCCAGCGCCCTGCTGGCTCCGTCAGATTTCCTGAGCCATCTGGAGCGTTACGACCTGAATCCTCTGCGGGAAAAGGCCTTCTGCAATGGCCTTGCCACCGGGGAGCGCCAGCATATACCCCAAAGCGATACGCTCAAGGTCTATGCAAGTGGCAGGTTTATCGGCATCGGCCGGTTTGACCGGTCAAATAAGGAAGTCGTGCCCGTCAAGGTACTCAAACCGTGAATGAAAGCCACGCATCCTGGCAGGATGCGGGGCTTTTTGCGTGGGCAAAAGGATTTTTGCCTTTTTTGTCTAATTTTTCTCATAGAAGGAAAGCATGACAGGAAGAGTTCTATGGCGATAGGATGGGCAGGATCATGGGCAAATTCAAAGATAAGATTGAAAAGAGCAGCGACAGCGTCTTAAATATGCTTGCAAATGAAAATCCCTTTGACGTGCTTTATTCAGCACGCAATTCCGGGAAATGGAAGGTCTGTTATGATGCGCAGGGCAATATCAGCAAAATGTCCTGGAGCGACTCGTTCAAAACAATGCTCGGCTATGCGGACGATGCCGAATTTGCGGAAGTTATGTCCCATTGGACGGAGTATGTTTTGCCGGAGGACAGGGGACGCCTGCTGAAGCATATCGGCAAGGTCGACAAATGCCAGGAACACGAAGCCGTTTTCCATGTTGAATTCCGCATGTGGCGCAGGGACAAGGTGACGCGGTGGTTTCATATCGCTGTGAGCAAGCTCAAGGACAGGGATAGCTATCCCTGGCAGGCCTTGGGGATAATCACGGATGTCACGGAGCAGAAGCGGCTGGAACTGCAGCGCCAGATGTATAAGGTGCTGGCGCAGGAATTCCTGACGACCTATATCATCGATGCTGTGAACCATAAGCTGCGCGTTGTCCGCAACGAGGGCAAGGCTGAAAATGCGAATGCGGAGCTCGCGGCCTTCGATGGCGGCTCCTATGAGGAGTTCATCGAGAAGCTCTGCGATAAGCATATCGTCCCCGAAGACCGTGCCCGGATCAAGCGGGATGTCGCAATCGATTCGCTGATGGATAAGACCCAGTCTGGAAAGCTCTATCAAATCAATTTCATGCTGGTGGATGAATGCGGGAAGCGCTGCTACTATCAAGGGACGTACTCGCGCATCCTCGATGAGAATGGCAACGTAGCCTTTTTCTATGGCTGCCGGGATGTCAGCGAGATTGTCGAGAAGGAGAAGAAAAAGCAGGAGGAGATACAGGAGCGGCGCCGGCAGCTGGCCGAGGCCTATGAGACCCAGGAGGCACAGCTCGAAGAGATCCGCGTGCTCAATGATGAGCTCGAGATAGCCAAGGATGCGGCGAACGCGGCGAACAAGGCCAAGACGGCCTTCCTCTTCAATATGTCCCATGACATCCGCACGCCGATGAATGCCATCATCGGCTTCACGAACCTCATCGAGAAGAACATTGACGATAAGGAACAGGTGCGGGACTATCTGAAAAAGATACAGGCCTCCAATGAGTTCCTGCTCTCCCTCATCAACAATGTGCTCGAAATGGCCCGCATCGAAAGCGGCAAGGCGACAATCGACGAATCCTATGGCAATGCCCGCGAGATCTATCAGGCAATCTGTGCGGTATTCGAGGCGCAGATGAAGGAAAAGAAGCTCACGTTCAACCATACCATCGATGTGGAGCACGAAGACCTGCTGGTGGATTTCACCAAGTTCCGGGAAATCATGCTGAATCTCATCAGCAACGCCTACAAATACACTCCCGAGGGTGGCAGCGTATCGATGGATATCCGGGAAATCCCCTCCCATGAGGAAGGCTATGCGCTCTATCAGGTCACGATAGCCGACACGGGCATCGGCATGCCGGAAGATTTCCTGCCACATCTCTACGAGGCCTTCTCGCGGGAGAAGACGACAACCCAGAGCGGCATCATGGGCACAGGCCTTGGCATGCTGATCGTCAAGGAGCTGGTAGACCTGCTCGGCGGTACCATCAAGGTCACGAGCAAGCTCGGCGCCGGGACGACCTTTGTCGTGACGTTCCCGTTCCGCATCACCGAAAAGATCATGATCCATACCGGCAAAAAGGAAAACGCCGTGCGGGATTATACGAAATTCCAGGGGCTGCGGATCCTGCTGGCCGAGGACAATGAGCTCAATGCGGAAATCGCGGTGGCGATCCTGACCGAAAAAGGATTTGTGGTTGATTATGCCGAAGATGGCGTAGAAGCGGTGGATAAGGTGGAGCATTCAAAGCCCGGGGACTATGATCTGATACTCATGGATATCCAGATGCCGCGGATGAATGGCTATGAGGCAACGCGGACGATCCGCAAGCTCAAGGAGCCCTATAAGTCAGGGATCCCTGTCATCGCGATGACGGCCAATGCCTTTGATGAGGACAAGCACCGGGCTGTCCTGGCGGGCATGAACGACCATGTGGCCAAACCCTTTGAGGTGGACAAGCTGTACGATACCATTGAGATGGTGCTGCTCGATCCCAACCGCTATGTCCATAATGACGCCCTGGAGGCCTTCCGGGAAAAGTACCAGAAGCTTGGCTGCCTATGCGGGTTCTTTGTCTATCGGGCGGGGTTTGATGAGCAGATCATCTATGCCGATTCCGACACGGCAGCGATCTTTGGCTGCGCGACGACGGTGGAGTTCATGCAGTTTGTCGGCGGCTCCTTCAAGACGATGGTACATGTTGAGGATGTTTTTGCCGTACAGCAGGCCATCGAAGAGCAGCAGAGCAAATCGCAGGATAACATGGACTACATCGACTATGACATCGTCCGCAAGGACGGGGCCATCCGGCACGTGGCGGATGTAGGGTATAAGGTGTTCAACGGGACAGAGTATGTCTATTACGTCTATATCGCCGATGTCACTGAGCTGGACATGGACTGACAGAACGGGATAAGTGTAGTATAATAAGTTGGTGCAAATATTTAGTAAAAGGTGATAGTCCATGAGAGTTTTCTCGAAGCTGGCAGCTTTGAGCAGAGAATACAAGAATATTGTCGTGGCCCTGGGCATGTTTGACGGCGTGCATATCGGCCATCAGAGCATTGTCCGGCGGGCTGTGGAGCTCGCTCGGGAGATCGACGGCACGGCCGTGGTCTTCACGTTCAGCAATCATCCGCTGGCCGTCGTCGCGCCTCAGGCACTGCCCAAGCAGATCGGCAACAATCTGCTGCGCGAGCGGCGCCTGGCGGAGCTGGGGGTCGATGTGCTCGTCTCGATTCCGTTCACGAAGGAGTTTGCCAGCAAGAGCCCGAAGGCCTTCCTCGAGCTCCTGCAGCAGCTCTTTGCGCCGCGCTATGTGGTCACAGGGCCGAACTACACGTTTGGCAGCAAGGGCAGGGGCACCCAGCGCCAGCTGCTGCGGGAAGGCCCTGCCTACGGCTTCCAGGCCGAGGTCTGCCAGGCCGTGCTGCGCGATGGCCGCGCAGTCAGCAGCACCCGCATCCGGGCCCTGGTTGACAAGGGGGCACTGCAGGAGGTCAACGACTTCCTGGGCTATCCCTTCACGGTGGTCGGCCGCGTCATCCATGGCGACCGGCGCGGACGCACGCTGGGCTTCCCAACGGCGAATCTTGCCATTCCCGACGAGCGCGTGATGCTGCCCAATGGCGTCTATGCCTGTGATGTCATCCATGCAGGCAGGCATTATGCCGGCCTTGCCAATATCGGCGACAATCCGACCTTCGAAGGCTGCAACCGACGTCTGGAGGTCAATATCCAGGACTTTTGCCAGGATATCTACGATCAGGTCATCGAGGTGCGGTTCCTGGCCAAGCTGCGCGAGCAGCAGAAATTCGCGGGCAAGGAGGAGCTCATCGCGCAGATGCATCGCGACCGCGAGAATGCGCGCCGCTACTGGCGGGGATAATTGCATTTTTCCATTTACAAGCGGCTGCATTCTATGCTATACTATCAAAGGTAATTTTTACCGCTGACCTCAGCTCAGCCTGCGAAGTACTCCGACGCACGCTTAGCTGATGGCTGAAAATCTTATTTTACAGGAGGAGTTTTCACATGTTGACTCAGGAAGCAAAACAGGAAATCATGCAGAAGTATGCCGTTCACGAGGGTGACACGGGTTCGCCGGAAGTACAGATCGCTGTTCTGACGGCTCGCATCCAGTACCTCACGGAGCATCTGAAGGAGCACAAGAAGGATCATCATTCCCGTCGTGGCCTGCTCAAGATGGTTGGTCATCGCCGCCGTCTCCTCAGCTACCTCTACAAGACGGACATCGAGCGTTATCGTTCCATCATCGCTAAGCTCGGCATCCGCGCTACGATTGGCTAATCGTCAGACGATTCCTGACAAAAAAGCGGGTTTAATCCCGCTTTTTTTACTTTGGAAAAGGATATTTTTCCAATACGTCGAAATGGATACAGTATATTGGAATAAACGACATACGCTATACTAGGAGGAAATGATTCATGCAGAGTTTCGAGATGGAACTGGGGGGCCGCAAGCTCATCATTGAGAACGGCAAGATGGCCAAACAGGCAAATGGTGCGGCACTGGTTCGCTATGGCGATACGGTCGTGCTCGTCACGGCTACGGCATCTGCCGAGCCGCGCGAGGGCGTTGACTTTTTCCCGCTGACGGTAGACTATGAGGAAAAGATGTATGCAGCAGGCAAGATTCCCGGCGGCTTCATCAAACGCGAGGGCCGTCCGTCGAGCGACGCGATCCTCTGCGCACGCCTGATCGACCGTCCAATCCGTCCGCTGTTCCCGAAGGGCTTCCGCAACGACGTGCAGATTGTCGCGACGGTGCTGTCGGTGGAGCAGGACAATGCACCGGAGCTCGCAGCTATGATCGGTGCTTCGGCAGCCCTGACGGTTTCGGATATCCCGTTCATGGGCCCGATTGCCGGTGTCCGTGTCGGCCGTGTCAACGATGAATTCGTTATCAACCCGACGGAAGAGCAGCGCAAGGTTTCGACGCTGAACCTGACCGTTGCCGGCTCGAAGGATGCCGTCATGATGGTCGAGGCTGGTGCCAACGAGCTGCCCGAGGAAGTCATCCTCGACGCTATCCTCTATGGCCATAAGGAAATCCAGCGCATCGTTGCTTGGCAGGAAGAGATCCAGCAGGCTTGCGGCAAGGAGAAACGCGAAGTCAAGCTGTTTACGGTTCCCGAGGAACTGGAGAAGGCCATCAGCGACTACGCCAAAGACCGTCTCGACGAAGCAACCCGCAATCCGGACAAGCTCGACCGCGATGCCCATATCGCAGACATCAACGCCGATGTCATGGAGCATTTCCTCGTGGACTATCCGGACATGGACAAAGAGATCGCCATGGCTCTGCATGACCTCGAGAAATCCATCGTCCGCCATATGATTACCCATGAGAAAATCCGTCCGGACGGCCGTGAGGTCGAGGAAGTCCGCCCGGTAAGCTGCGAAGTCGGCCTGCTGCCGCGCACCCATGGCTCGGGTCTCTTCACCCGTGGCCAGACCCAGGTGCTCACGGTCACGACGCTCGGCTCGCTCGGCGATGAGCAGATCATCGATGGCCTCGGACCGGAGACGAAGAAACACTACATCCATCACTATAACTTCCCTGGCTACTCGGTCGGTGAGGCTAAGCCAATCCGCAGCCCGGGCCGCCGCGAGATCGGCCATGGTGCCCTGGCTGAGCGCGCTCTCGTGCCGGTCATTCCTTCCATTGAGGAATTCCCGTACACGATCCGCCTCGTATCGGAGATCCTCGAGTCCAACGGCTCGAGCTCCATGGGCTCGGTCTGCGGCTCGACCTTGTCGCTGATGAATGCCGGCGTACCCATCAAACGTCCGGTTTCCGGCGTCGCTATGGGCCTCGTCAAAGAGGGCGATGCCTATACGATCCTCACGGATATCCAGGGCATGGAAGATGCGCTCGGCGATATGGACTTCAAGGTCGCTGGTACGACGGAAGGTGTCACGGCTATCCAGATGGATATCAAGGTTGCCGGCATCGACCGCAACATCCTCTCGTCGGCCCTGCAGCAGGCAAAGCGCGGTCGTGCCTTCATCCTCGGCAAGATGCTCGAGTGCATCGCCGAGCCGGCTGCTGACCTCTCGCCTTATGCACCGCGCGTGGAGACCATCAAGATCAAAGTCGACAAGATCCGCGACGTCATCGGTACGGGCGGCAAAGTTGTCAAGAAAATCATCGATGAGACTGGTGTTGAAATCGACATCCACGAAGACGGCAATATCTTTATCTCCTCCGTTGATGCGGAAGGCATGAAGAAGGCCAAGCAGATGATTGAAGACATCGTTCGTGAAGTCGAAGTCGGCGAAGTCTACACGGGCAAAGTAACGCGCCTGATGAAATTCGGTGCCTTCGTCGAAGTGCTGCCGGGCAAGGAAGGTCTCTGCCACATCTCCCAGCTTTCGAGCCGCCGCGTCGAGAAAGTCGAAGACGTGGTCCAGATCGGCGACCAGCTCCAGGTCAAGGTCGTCGAAATCGACGACAAGGGCCGCGTAAACCTCAGCCACAAGGCTTGCCTCTAAGACAATAGAATATAAAACTCCGCAGGTTCTACTCGAATCTGCGGAGTTTTTGTTTTGGAAGAAGTTGAAATAGGCTTTATTGTTGTTTAGCTTTGCTTTGTACTCAAGCTATATTTGATAATCGGAAAACTCATTGGTGACACTATATGTATATACAACGTAAAGATTATTTGTTATACATGCGGTTGAGCGGGTTTTCCTTGAAGATGTTGCCCTGTTCGATGTAGCGGTGGACCATCTTTTCGGATTTGTGGCGGGTCTGGCGCATGATGGAGAGGGCGTCGACGTCGTGCTGGGCGGCGCTGGTGGCGAAGCCGCGGCGCAGGCTGTGGCCGGCGAATTGCTTCTCGTCGAGTCCGGCCAGCTTGGCGTACTTTTTGACGATGAGGGCCACGGATTTATCGGAGAGCTGCGTGTTGCGCAGGCTGTGTGCCTTGGTGAAGGGCCGGAACAGCGGGCCTGTGTGGATCTGGGCGGCATCGAGCCAGGCCTTGAGGGCCCGCACGGCACAGATTTCTTCATCGGGGGCGTAGGGGATGGCGATGGTGGAGCCGCGGCCGTATTGGTCGCCCTTGGACTGGGGCACGAAAATCATGAGGCCCTGGGGCGTGAAGGTCAGCTCCTCGACCTGGATGCGCACGAGCTCCGAGCGGCGGAAGGCGCCGGCAAAGCCGAGGAAGATCAGCGCGCGGTCGCGCAGGGAGACAAGGTCGTTAGCCTCAAAGCAGTCTGCCAGCAGGTAGAGGGTCTCCATGAGGATGGGGGATTTGCCGCGCTGGAAGGTGCCCTTCTCGCGGCGGATGGCAGCCATGGCGGCCCGCACGATGCCGTCCTTGGCGGGATTGTTCTTGCCGCCGTAGCCAGCCGCGATATGGTTCTCGGATATGGCAGTGACGCGGCGGGAGACGGTGTTGGCCTTGGCGTCATCCGCCAGGTCGTTGATGTAGTTGACGATGGTCTCGGGCAGGGCGGGCAGGTCGCGCTCGCCCTGGTGCTGGCACCAGTCGGAAAAGTCGCTCCAGTCCGAGGAGTAGGCCTTCAAGGTGTTGTCGGCCTTGGATTTCTCGAGACGCCGCTTGGCCTTGGCCGAGAGGCGCTGATTGCTTTCGATGCGCTGGTTTTTGACCAGCATGAAATTATCTTTGGGTTTCATAGTTCATCCGTCTTTCTGCAAATATTAACTCTATTATATACGAAAACTGCGGAGGCGTCACGTTGGGAAGTATGTGCGAAAAGGCAGAAAAAGGTATATAATGATAGAGATAGTATCTTAGATTGAAAGTGAGGTGCGGCGATGGAATGGCTGCGCAGTATGATAAAAAGAAAAGTGGTTTGGCTGGCGCTGACCATGGTAGTGGTCAGTCTGAGCTGCTTTTTGCTGATGGTCCAGCACGAGGCGCATTCGGGCTTGCTGCTGTCGCCGCCCTCTGAGCTCACGGCATCGAGCCGCGAGGAGCCGCTCTCCTATTCGCCGATGCTCTCGTGGAGCAAGGATACGGAGGCTGTTTATTACGAAGTGGAGTTCTTTGCCTCTAAGCCGCTGCTGCTGTCGGCGACCAGTGATTCGGAGGCGGCGATCTTCCGCAGCTATGCGATATTCCAGAATCACTACAATCCGCCGCTGCGGCAGTTCGCTGCCGGGTATTTAGGCAAGGAGCCGCTCTACTGGCGGGTGCGGGCCGTGGATTTCAATGGCAATCCCTGCACGCCCTTCAGTGAGCTGGCGGAGCTCTGGACGAGCGCTGAGGTTGCACCGCTGCAGGCGCCGGTGCCGTTGACGGATTACAACAACGGCAATGGGTCGGTACTGCTCTATCCGGTGTACCATTGGCTGCCCCTCAGCGAGGTCACCGGCGGCTACGAGGTGGAGATCTATGCGGGCAATCCCGCCAAGCCGGAGGAGGCACAGCTGCTGGATACGCTGCGCAGTGATGTGGCCGAGCTTTACGATCCGAATCCGCGGTATAGCGACCGGGATCTCTACTGGCGGGTGCGGGGCCTGGATCAGGAGGGCGAGGCGGTCACGCAGTGGTCGCAGCCGAGCCGGTTCCGCACGGCCCCCTCGGACGATTGGCAGGTGGCGGTGCTCGGCGACAGCATCTCCCATGGCGGCGGTCATTATTCGTATGGGCCGGAGGACTTTGAGTTCAGCTGGCTCAGAAGTCTTGGCTTTGCCGCCATCAACCTGTCGGAGTCGGGGGATACGGTGCAGATGACCCTCAGCCGCTTTGAACGTGACGTGCTGCCCTTCCATCCGCAGTATCTGCTGATCCTGACAGGGTCCAACAGCCTGCGGGCAGGCGAGGAGCCGGATGTGGTCATTTCGTGCCTGCAGGAGATGCAGCGCCGCTGCCGGGAACATGGGATCCGGCCCATACTGCTGACACTGCCGGCCATCAATCCGGACAACATCCAGCATGTGTTCAAGGAAGAGACTGTACCGGATTGGTACAACCGTTTTGCACGGGTGAACTCGTTCATCCGCACGCAGGTGCATATCGATGTCGCTGCTGCCTTTGAATGCCCCGAGCGGGTGCTGCCCACAGTCTATGCGATGGATGGCCTGCACCCCGATGTGATGGGCAAGCGTCTGATGGGCAGGGCGGTCAGTGCCGCCTGGCCCAAGGCAAAGGCACAGGCAGATAAAGAATGGGAGAAGCATCATGTACGCGAGAATCCGTGATTACTGTAAGGCCCATCCCCGCCTTTGGCAAGGCTTTTTGCTGGGGGTGGTGATATTTTTGCTCGGGGCTCTGCTGGTGCTGGAGCTTCTTAGCCGTGGCGCGGCGATGATTTTCAATCATGAGATGCAGAATCAGGACATGCTCAAGGGAACGATAACCGCCGACAGGATTCTGGCGGATTTGACCGGTCATGTGGTGTTCGAGCATCTGGTCTGGAAAAATACTGAGGGGCAGACCATCCTGGAAGTTCCCTCGGGGAGCCTCCAGGTGCGTCCCTGGGACATCGTGACGAAAAATGTCAAGGCTACGACGCTGCAGGCAGTCACGTTGAACGATGCGCAGGTTTCTGTTTATCTGTCCGATGATATGCAGGTAGACTTCGTGCGGCAATCGCGGGCCATGAATAAGATCGAGGATGAGGATGACGGTGAGGACTGGCGTGACAAGGTCAGTCTGGCTGGCATGAGTGAACAAGAGCGGAAAGCCATTGGCGAGTGGCGGCGCAAACGGCAGGCAGCACGCCTGCATAAACGCTGGGACAACTTCAACCGGCAGGGCCGCAAGATCCATACGGTGCTGTCGCTTGACAATTGCCGCATGGAGGTATTCTTCAAGAATCGCCATTACCTGATGGATCATGTCGAACTCGAAGCCGATATCAATACTGCGGACAAAATGACAATCTGGCTAAAGACTGGCGGTTTTGGCGGCACGATGATAGGCAATGGCATCACGCTGGAAGGGGAGATCGATTTCCAGGCAGAAAAAGTGCCAGTTTGTGATCTGTATATGAAATTCATCGACGTCGATCCCTCCTCGCTGGATATGGGCATCAACATCCATGATAAGATGACGCTGGATACCCATCTGGAAGGGCCGCTGGCAAATCTTTCGGGAGAAGGTCATGTGCAGATGGATACGCTGCATATCCCAGGCCTTGACTTCACGCATGTGTTTGGTGATTTGTACTACGATGGCCAGTCGCTGCTGTTCAAGGATGTCCACGCCGATGTTTTTGGCGGAATCCTGCAGGCGGAAGGGACGTATGATCTTGATACGCGCTACTACATGCTGCAGGGTCATGGGAAAGATCTGCAGACTGTGCGGGGGCTGCCGGGCAGCAAGCTTTATTGCAGCGTCGATATGGATGTGAATGTGTATTCGCGTGGCAGCGCGCGTGAGACGACGGTCTGGGGCGCTTTCGAGTCGAAGCCTGGCTCTTATAAACTGCTGCCGTTTAACCGGCTGTCGGGAAAATTCACCAATGAGTACCGCAGCCTGACGTTTACGGATGTCGTGATGGAGCTGCCGGGCTTTACCGCGAAAACGGATTCCCTGAGCGTCAAGAATGGCCGCCTGGCATTTGCGCCCATCCGTCTCACCGATGCGCAGGGGCAGCCCCTTACCGTTATCGAGAAATATTGACAGGATTTGAAAAATGGTCTTTGTTTATGCTATCATAGGGATTGTTAGACGTAGAGGAGGACTGTGGTTTGCTGGTTTTGTCCAGAAAAGCAAAAGAAGAAATCATGATTGGTGACAAGATTATGTTGACAGTCATCAAAGTCGCAGCAGGCAAGATCAAGGTCGGAATCACGGCACCTGAGCATATCAAGGTGCACCGGCTGGACAACAAATTGGTGACGCAGCAGGAAAGTGGAGAGGATTCTCATGAAATTTGATACGCAAGCGGGCTATGCATTCATGCATCTTTATCTGAGCCTGCATCCTAAGAAATCGCCGGCATATGATCCGACGGAGGAGGGCTATATCTCTGATGTCGAGGAATCACGCCTGCATCATTTTGCCGAGTTCATTCGCTTCAACGAGCGCGTCCGCGCCCAGCAGCAGTCTCTGCGGGCGGAGACCGAGAGCCAGGGAGCTGGCTGGCAGGACTTCACGCAGCACTTCATGGAGAATGTCCACGGCGATATCGAGTTTGATGCCAAGGAGCTCGCCGCGGCCTTTGAGAAATTCAAGGCAGATGTGCATCGCATCTGCAGCCGTCCACATACGCAGCTGGAAATCGAGATTGCCAAGTCACTGGAGTGACAGAAAACAGCCCTTCGCAGAAGCGAAGGGCTGTTTTTATGATCTATTGTTGCGCCGCTGCTCGTGCAGTGCCGCACATTTTTCGACAATGAGGCGGACGACCCAGGAGGCTGGCCGGGTGGACTTGGTGTGGAACCACTGCTCCACGGTACGGCTCGGGGCGCCGAGCAGGCGCTCACAGTCCCGCGGAGTGATTCCCCAGAGCTCACGCATGAGCTTCATGGGTTCGTCGGCGCAGGCGATGCGGTCGAGCTCGACTGCCTTCTTGAGTTCCTGGACGTCGACGTCGAAGCCGGTCTGGCGCTGGAACCAGTTGGGAATGTCCTCACGGGTAACCTTGGGCATGAATGGCACTTCCTTTCTTGTTTTGCATTCCATATGTTTTATATTCGACGGCTTGGACGTGAATCCTCTTATTTTTCTTTTGCGTGCAGACAAAACGGCGTATTTATGGTAATATAGTGAAGATAAAATTTTGTAAGGAGATGCCCTCACACAATGAAAACCACGATTATCGGCATTGCCGGCGGCACGGGTTCCGGCAAATCGACGTTTACGAATCGCCTCAAGAAACATTTCGGTGATGATGTTACGGTAATCTATCACGACAATTATTACCGTCCGCATGATGACCTGTCCTTCCAGGAGCGTCAGCATATCAACTATGACCATCCGAAATCTTTGGAGACGGATCTGCTCATCGAGCAGCTGACAGAGCTGCGGCAGGGTCGCAGCGTCGAGTGTCCGGTCTATGATTTTGCCCAGCATACGCGCGCCAAAGAGACGACCATCATCAAGCCGAGCCGCGTCATCATCGTCGAGGGTATCCTGATCCTGCAGGATGAGCGCCTGCGTGACCTGTTCGACATCAAGATCTTTGTCGAGGCCGATGCCGACGAGCGCATCCTGCGCCGCGTGCTGCGCGACATCAACGAGCGCGGCCGTGATCTCGAGAACATCATCGAGCAGTACCTCGAAACCGTAAAGCCGATGCATTATCTCTATGTCGCACCGACGAAGAACGTAGCCGATATCGTCATCAACAGCGGCCTCAACAATGTCGCCTTTGATATCATCAAGACGAAAATCCAGGCCTTGTTAGCCGCAAACGAAAGCGAATAATCTTTGCCTCGAGGCTTAGTACTTACTCCTGCCAGCAGTCAGGAAACTGACCAGCTGGCGGTTTTTTTTATTGTTTCGATGGTACGCTGCAAATTATTTTTGACAGGTATGGATTAAATGATGCAGACGCAGCAAAAAGGAGATTTGTTCAAAAAAATCATCATTGCCTAATACAGGCGTTAACAGTTCCTGGGCTTTTTTTAAGCGGTAGCGGATGGTGTTGGGATGCTGATACAGGGATTTAGCTGTTTTAGAGATTTCACCATGGTGCTGAACATAGGCCATCAGAGTACTGAGCAGATTGGATTTGCTGCTTTGGTCATATTCCTGCAGGATTTGCAGGACCTGCTGCATCAGCTCTGTGGTGCTTTCGTTGCGGCTGGCTTCGAACAAGAGCCGGTGGAAGCCAAGTTTTTGGTAATGGGTGGTTTTTTCATGAGTCTGCAGACAGATATAGCAGGCATCGATGCTCTGTTGTATTGCCTCGGGCAGCGCTGTGCAGGTAGGTAGCGTATCGCTGACACCCAGGTAGAACGCATCGATGTTGATGTCGTAGCTCGATAGCAGTTTCTGGCTCAGCAGCCAGGCATCTTGGGCAAGATGTGCGTCATTGCCGGAGTATAACAGCAGCAGGCCGTTCTGATATTTTAGATAGGAGACATAGAAAAGATGGCTGGACCGGTATTGCTTATAAAGCAGGCGGTTCATACAGTTGGCAATTTCCCGGGGAGATCCGGGGTTCTTCTTGTCGATCAGATAAAAGGCTGTCACATAGGGGAGAAAGGACGGATTGATTTCCCGGGCAATTGCTTCAATGGTATGCGTGGCAAGAGTGGGGGTAAGCAGGTCATGAATTTTCTCTTCAAAGAATAAGTGGCGCTGCTGGGTTTTCATCAGATCGTTGAAGTTGATGATAATATCTTCCATGAAGGCATGGTTGAACAGGAACAGAGGGATTCCCTCCGCTTCGGCAAAGTCCAGGACTTCTGCAGGGAGATCTTGAAAAAAAACAGTCTTGATGGCAATGGCTGTGATGTTCCTGGCTGCAAGTTTCTGGAAGCTCTTCAGGATCAGTTCCGGTTCATCTTTGGCAAAAAATAAAGAAGTAAGCACCAGATCTTCGGAATTGAACACATCGAAATTCTTGTTGCACCATTCATATTCCAGGATGTCAACATTACGGACTTCCCGGTATAAGCCTGTGGCACCGGCAATCAGTTTAAAATTCTTGAATATGGGAAGTTTCAATAGTTCGTTCAAATGCAGCATAATGTATTCTCCCTTGTGACAGATTGGTGTTCCTTACAGACATCATAGTATGATTTGGTGAAAGTTACAATGTTTTTGTCTAATTATGCTAAGTTTTTCATTTTGTGAGAAAAAATCGCAAGTTTTTTGGTGAAATGTACATAGATTTCGCTGCGATTCTCTTCTATACTGAAGGCATAGCAAAAAAACAAATATAAAGCAGAGCTGCTTATCCCGCCAGTCAATCCTTGTGACTGGTGGATAGGCAGCTTTTTTTGTGAGAAATGCTGGAACAACAGAAAGAAGGAGTAAATCATGAGTAGATTCATCAGTAAGCGATATGAGCATATGGAACCTTATATCCCCGGAGAACAGCCGAAGGATCGGAAGTACATCAAGCTAAATGCCAATGAAACGTCTTGTCCGCCAGCACCGGAAGTACTGGAGGTACTTCGCAGCAAGCGCATGCAGGGGCTGGGACGGTATACGGATCCATCTTCGCGGGAATTGAAGCAGGCATTGGCAGAGGTTCACAAGGTCAAGACGACAGAGATTCTGACAGGTAATGGCTCGGATGAGATACTGGGACTGATATTTTTGACATTTTTTGAGAGTGCAGCGATCTGCTATCCGGATATTACTTATGGCTTTTATGAGACGCTGGGCAAGTGCTTTGCGATTGACTGTAGGAAGATGAAGCTGAATCCGGATTTTACGGTGGATGTAGAGGCTTATGTGAATACAGACCGTCATGTGATTCTGGCAAATCCCAATGCTCCCACGGGGTATGTGCTGCCTGTCCGAGAAATCGAACGGATTGTGGCGGCCAATCCCCAGCGGTTGGTAGTAATTGATGAAGCTTATGTAGATTATGGCAATGAAAGCTGCGTCCCGCTGATTCATAAATATGACAATCTGCTGGTGGTGCAGACCATGTCGAAATCCTATAACCTGGCCGGTGCCCATGTGGGCTATTGTTTTGGTTCCGAAACACTGATCCGGGATCTGGATGGAGTGAGGTCAGCCTTTAATCCCTTCAATCTCAGCGACATCAGCATGGCTGTAGCAGCGGCGGCAGTCAAGAACCAGGATTACCTGAAAGCCTCAGTTGCCCGGACTATGGCAGCTCGGGATTATGCCATTACCGAGTTACGGAAGCTGGAGTTCTACGTGATGGAATCTCATGCGAATTTTATCTTTGTGACCCATCCTTTGCTGACGGCTGAGGAATATAACCAGAACCTGCGGGCGTATGGAATCCTGGCTCGTCATTATAAGAATCCGGAACGGATCAGGAATTTCCTGCGCATCACAGTCGGTACGATGAAGGAAATGCAGGCGGTAATTGCGGCTACTCGTCAGATCCTGCTGAAGATGGCTGCCTAAGGCCGAGAGGTATACAGATGAAGATTTTGTTTTGTGATTATCCACAGGAGATGGAGCAGGATTTCTCCTGGCAGCAGCAGCGCTTGCAGGAACAAGTACCTGGAGCACAGATACGGCTGGCAGCTTACCGGTCACAAGAACAGCTGCTGCAGGAGCTGCAACATATAAAAATCCTGCAGACGGCATTTATTCCTATGACAAGGGAAGTATTTGCAGGGGCGCCGGAGTTGCAGATGATTTCTGTCAATGCAGCTGGTTATGGCAATATTGATTTGCAGGCTGCGAGAGATTTTGGCGTTACGGTGACGAATGTATCCGATTACTGTTCAGAGGAGGTGGCAGAACATACCATGGCATTGTTGCTGGCGCTGGCCCGTCATTTGAAAGCCTATGATATGCAGGTCGTCCGGCAGCATAGCTGGAAATTCCAGGCAGAAAACAATTTGCACCGCCTATCGGGACGCTGCCTTGCCTTATTCGGCTGGGGGCATATCAGCCGTCGGGTGGCAGCTTTGGCCCGTGCCTTTGGACTGAAAGTGGCAGTGGTATCTCGGCATTTGACAGCAGAAGAAGCAGCGGTTCATCATGTGGTGCGGATGCGGGGCTGGGAGGCCCTGGAGTGTGCGGACATCCTGGTCAATCATATGCAGGAAGCACCTTCGAATTATCACTATTTCAATCGTGAGTTATTCTGCCGGATGAAGCGGGCGCCTATTTTTATCAACATGGGGCGGGGGAGCGCGGTAGCAGAGGCGGATTTGGCGGAGGCACTGGATAGGCATTGGTTGTCGGCAGCCGGCCTTGATGTGCTGGCTGCCGAAGAGCCGGATTTGACCTGTTGTCCGTTGTTGGGGCGGGATAATGTTATCTTGACGCCCCATGCAGCCTTCTTTTCGGAGGAGTCCGTACAGGAACTGGCAGCCCGTTCCGTTCAGCATATGGTGGATTTTGTTCATGGACATAGAGACAGGCTGCATGATTTAGCAGGATGAGAAAATAAGGAAGGAAAGCAACGATGCTTATGGCTGGAAGAGGCCAGGTATCGTTGCTTTTTTAGAAAGAAGGTATATTTATGGAACGGACTTTGGATTTGCATATGGAAGGAAAACACGGCAGCTATGCTTGGAGCAGGATTTTGAAATTCCTGTGTTGTTCCGGCTTTGGTTGTTTTATGTTCTTGTTCCCGTTAGAGGCGGATGCAGGTGGGTTCAATACGACGCTCAGTATTCTGACAGATTTTATCGACAAGAGCATCCAGGCGAATGTTCCTTGGCTGCTGACCGCCATTGTGGCAATATCGGCTGGCAGTGCTCTTCTGGGAATCTTCTGGAAGCCAGCAGCGCTTTGCCGTATTCCCTGGCTGGCTGAGCTGGTCTTTGTTTCAAAACCTTATGTGCTGACCCGGCTCATATCCCTGGCTGTAACCTTATCGGTAGTCCTCGGTGCAGGACCAGAGATAATCCGCAGTGAAGATGTGGGCGGCAGTATGGTAAATCTCTCCCAGACACTGATTGCCATTGCCTTGGCGCTGAGTTTTGTGCTGCCGTTTCTGACTGATTGCGGCATCATGGAATTTTTGGGAATCCTGTTGAAGCCGCTGATCCGTCCGCTGTTCCGGGTGCCAGGCCGTGCTTCGGTGGATTTGATTGCCTCCTGGCTGGCTTCGTCCAATACGGCAGTCCTTATTACGAGCAATCAGTATCACAGCGGTTTTTATAGCAAACGAGAAGCGGCTTCTATTATGACGAATTTTTCATTAGTGTCGATTCCTTTCTGCATGGTGGTAGCGGAAACTTTGCAAGTAACAGAATATTTTTTGTTGCTATATAGTGCCGTTACGGCCGTTGGCCTGTTTTTAGCAGTAATCGGCGTTCGCATCCGTCCGCTGTCAGCCATCCCTGACAGTTACTGCGGCGAGAAACGCATCAATGAAGAGGTCCCCTTGGATGCAGCTTTATTCAGATGGGCCTGGTCTGCAGCTTTGGCACGTGCCGGCCAGTTTCATCTTACGGATGCAATATATGCTGGCAGCAAGATGACGGTGGGCATTTTGCTGGATTTGATTCCTATTGTCATTGCCTGGGGGACGATAGGAACGCTGCTGGTCAATGAGACTCCCCTCATGCAGTGGATTTCCTATCCCATGGGGGCATATATGAGCCTGCTCGGAATTGAAGGAGCATTTGAGGTGGCTCCGGCTTCACTGGTGGGTTTTATCGATATGTTTATCCCCGCTTTGATTACCAGCCCGGATCTGCCAGTGGGCACCCGCTTTATTGTAGCTGGTCTGTCCTTGGTCCAGATCATTTATCTGACGGAGGTGGGCAGTATTATTGTCAAGGCTGGCGTAGGGCTGGATTTCAAGCGCTTGTTCCTTATCTTTCTTGAACGTACACTGTTGGCGCTTCCATTGCTGACGCTGGTTTCATATCTTTTATGAGTGAAGAGGAGGATTGTGGTTATCATGGAATTCGATGTCAATCTTGCGGGCAGGATGGAAGAAATCACCAAGGCGTTTGTCGCTGTGAAAAGCGTCAACGGTACAGCCGGTGAAAAAGCTGCAGCAGATTTCGTAGAAGGATGGCTGCGCCGCATTCCGTATTTTGCAGCCCACCCGAAACAGGTTATCCGTCAGGAAATCAAGGGCGATAAGCTGCAGCGCAGCAATATCTTTGCCTGGGTTCATGGAAAGAAGCGGGAAAGCACAGATACCATCTTGTTGCATGGACATATGGACACCGTTGGCACGGAAGATTATGGCAAGCTGGAAGCCTATGCTGTCGATTGTGATAAACTGCTGGCAAAACTACTGCAGCTGGACCTGCCGTCCGGCTTGAGGGAAGAACTGGCAAGCGGTGACTGGCTGCCAGGCCGCGGTGCCTGTGACATGAAGAGCGGTGACGTGGTGTTTATGGTCCTGCTGGAGTATTTGAGCCAGCATTTGGAATGGTTCTCCGGTAATCTGTTGCTATCGATCAACCCTGTGGAAGAAAACCAGCATACGGGGATGCTCGCAGGGCTGTCCTTGTTGGTGAAGCTGCAGCAAGAACAGGGCTTCCATTACCTGTTTGCCATCAACAATGATTATATTTGTCCGCTATATGAAGGGGATACGCATCGGTATATCTATACGGGGGTCGTTGGCAAGCTGTTGCCCTGTTTCTATATCCGCGGGCATGAGACGCATGTGGGGCAGTGCTTTGAGGGAGTGGATGCCTCGGTGGCCATGGCGGAAATTGTAAGGGCACTGAACTACAATACGAACTACTGTGATGGTTACCAGGGGGAATTTACCCTGCCACCGTCGGTGCTGAAACTGAAGGATCTGAAAAACAGCTATAACGTTCAGACAGCGCAAGAGGCGTTTGCTTATTTTAATTATATGGTTCACAGCAAGTCCGCTGTCCAGATCCTGGCGGAAATGAAAGCGGTGGCGCAGAAGGCTTTGGACACTGTTACGACAAGAATCCAGGCGGGGGCAGCAGCCTATGCGGAGTTGTCCGGACAGGCAGCCTTGTCTGCTGGCTGCAGGCCAGTCCGCGTGTTAACTGCAGAAGAATTGACAGCGCTGATCAAGGAAAACGAGGCTGATATTGAGGAGACGCTGCAAGCACGGGCGGCCGAGCTGCAGGAGGATGGCATGGATCTGCGGATGATTTCGCTGGAACTAGTCCGGCTGCTGGTCCGCAAAGCGGATTTCTTAGGCCCGGTGGCGGTGGTATTCTTTGCGCCGCCTTATTGTCCTTTCAACACGCTGCGTCAGGAAAACGAAGGGGAACGCCGTTTGTATGAGCAGTTGGCCGGTATTGTGAATGATTTTGGCCAGGAAACTGGCGAAACTTATGAAATCAAGCAGTTCTTTCCGAGTCTTTCCGATAGCAGTTATTTGACGATTCAAGATGATGAAACTTCTGTTGCGTGTCTGCAGAAGAATATGCCGGCCATGGCAAAGCTTTACCCCCTACCGCTAGAATCCATCCGGGCTTTGCACATTCCGGCTTTGAATTATGGCTGCTATGGCAAAGATGCCCATAAATGGACGGAACGGGTATATAAGCCGTATTCCTTCCAAGTGCTGCCGCGGCTGCTATTGAAGACCTTTGCCGAATTTTTAGGATAAATCCCTTTGCGAAACAGGAGTGAGAACTATGTTTGTAAGAAATGGTACTGGTGTATTGAAGCGTGTGTTATTGTCCAGGCCGGAGTATTTGAAGGCTGCCCCCATCAATGAGATTGCCAAGAAGTGGGACTTAGAGCTTGATGTGGAAAAGATGATGCAGGAACATGAACTGCTTGTGAAGGCATATCATGAAAATGGCATTGCGACCGAGTTTCTGCCGGCTGCCGCCGCCCGCCCCAATTCTGTCTTTGCCCGGGATTTCGGTGGCTGTGTGAGGGAAGGGTATATTTTAGGCCGGTTCAAAGAATCCCTGCGGGATTTAGAGCACGTTGATTACAGAAAGAAAATGGCCGAGCAAGGGATTCCGGTGCTGGTGAAATGCGAGGAGGGACTGTTCGAAGGCGGAGACTTCATGTTCCTTGATGCGCATACCATTGCCTTGGGAATGTTTGCCCGCACGGATGCAAAAGGGTATGAAGAAATCCGCGCCGGTCTGCGTCCCTATGGCTATGAAGTCATCCCTGTACCTGGCAAGACGGAATATCTGCATCTTGATATGTGCTTCAATCTGGTGGATGATCATCTGGCTGTGGCATATGCGGATGGTTTGCCAGAGGAATTCCTGAAAAAATTGAAACAATTGGAGATTGAAATCATTCCTGTGGAGGAGGCGGCCATATTCCGTCATGGCTGCAACCTGCAGGCAATTGGCGATCATCGGGTATTTTCGTTGAAACAGAATGAAGCAGTCAATGAAGCGCTGGATAAGCGCGGCATGAAAGTCATAGAGCTGCCTATTACGGAAATCCTGAAGGCGGGAGGTGGTCCCCATTGCATGACTTTTCCGTTAGAAAGGATCTGATGGTATGGATTCATCATTGGCCAATGCTATGGGACAGCTGCTTTTTCTGCTGCTGTCAGGGTATATCCTGAAAAGAAAGGCCATACTGAGTTCGCAGGGCATTAAGGAAATATCTTCGCTGGCAGTCAATATCACTTGTCCCTTGCTTGTGATTGCTTCGGTATCGCAAATGCAAACGACCGATATGGCTATGATTCTGTCGTATATCGGTTTCGGGGCAGGAATCTATATCCTCTTGCCTGTACTGGCCTGGTTCTTTACGAAAAGACTGGGGGTGTGCTCCCGAGAGGCGGGCACCTATCAGTTCATGCTGATCTTCTCGAATACTTCATTGTTAGGTTTTCCTATTGTGCAGGCTATGTTTGGGATGGAAGCAGTTTTCTACACAGCGGTGCTGCATATTCCGTTTGATCTGCTGGTTTATTCCTATGGCATGTATCTGATGAACCAGCAGACCGTGTATAAGCGGTTTTGTTGGCAGAGATTGTGGAATCCGGGGCTGGTGCTGACCGTTTTCGCGCTGTTGCTTTATGTATTGCAATGGCATTTGCCACAAGTCTTAGCGGATGCTTGCTATCTGCTAGGCAATATCACAACGCCTTTGTCCATGCTGATTATCGGTGCATCCTTGCAGCAGATCCATATTCGGGAGCTTTTTCGGGAACGCCGCCTCTATTGGGTGGCGTTTCTACGATTGCTGGTGATTCCGGCAGGTGTTTATCTGTTGATGGTATGTTTTACGGATTTTGATTATGTGCTTGTCGGAATTGCAGTAATTACATTTGGGATGCCCGTTGGCTCCATGATCGTTATGCTGGCCAATGCTTTTGAAGCAAACATCAAATTATCCGTTGAATCGGTATCGTTGACAACAGCAATCTCCTTTGTTACCATCCCTTTTCTGAAATGGTGGCTCTTGTAGGGCAGAACTTGAAGCCGGCTGGGGGGAACAGTTCGTTTGCCAGCGAGAAAATCACGAATAGATGGTTGACAATTGCCGTAATTGTAGTATGAATACAGAATACTTCCTGTTAACCTATAAACATTATGATTGTAACGTTGTATACTATGCATAGGTCAAGGGAAAGGAAGGATTCTGTATGAAAAAGTGTTTGGGTGTTGTCATAGGTGCTGCTGTCTGGGGGGCGCTGCTGTATGTGCAGGGGACGCCGGTCATCGATGAGCAGATTGCTGAAGATGTGGTGCGGTCTGTGCATCCCGATACGGCGTTCTGCGAGACGGAGCGCATAGGGGCGGGGGATACGGAAAGTTTCCACGTGGCCTATGTCACTGCGGATATGCACCAGGGCGAGGTGACCTTTGCCAAGGATGGTCATGTCCTGCTGGCAGAAGAATAAAAAAGAATGAACGCTGACAGGAAAATGCGAAAGGCCGCCATCAGGCGGTCTTTTTTGTGTATGGGGAAAGTTTTTGACCAGTCAAGTTGACAAGTCAATTTTGACTGGTCAGCTTGACGTCTGGCAGGTGATGGCGGCGCGGCTGTCGAATCCTAACAGCGAAAGAAGGTGAGTCTATGGGAAAAACAGGGTTTTGGCAGCGCAACGATTTATCGCTGCTTTTTCTGCTATCGATTTTTATGAATGGCTTTGAGACAGGCGGTTATCAGGCGGCAATTCTCTATATCGGGCAGGAGTTTGATTTATCGATAGGCCAGCAGGGGATTCTGGCCTCGGTGCAGCTTTTTGCGACGATGATAGCGCCATTGCTTTTGGGGGCGCTGGCTGACCGCATCGGGAAAAAGATCATGCTGGTGCTCTTTACGGCGACACGGGTGCTGTCGGCAGCCGTCATCATGCTCGCGACGGAGTCGCTGCTGTTTGCCGTGGGCATTTTTACGCTTGGCTTTGCCTGCAGCATTGTCCAGTATGTCGCGATTGCCGGCATGCAGGATGCTTATCCGCTGACGCGCAACCGGCGCATGGGCTACATTACGGCGATGTTTGCGCTCGGGGCTGTGGCAGCGCCGCTGGCCGTAGGTATCTCTATGGGGGGGCCGGGCGGCTGGCGCAGTTTTTTCCTGCTGAGCGGGCTTATCTTCCTGCTGTTGACCGTTGGCCTTGTGCGTACGGAGTTTTCGCCGCGTGAACTGCTGGCGGTAGATGTGCAGGATGTCAGCAGCAAAGGCATGTATGGCAAAGGCGTGGCTTTCCTCTGCCTGATCATGTTCCTCTATGTTGGCGTTGAGAACGGCGTGTGCTTTTTCCTTAGTAATTTTATGCTGGATACGCTTGCTTCTGCCCGCGGCTATCTGGCGTTATCGTTGTTTTGGCTCGCGATGATTCCGTCGCGGTTTCTTTGTGGCCTGTTTGCCAAACATCGCAGCCGGCTTATCTATATTGCCCCGCTGGGGGCGGCATTGATGCTGGCGCTGCTGACTGTGGCGCAGAGCGAGCTTATGGCCTTTGTGGTAGTCTTTGCGCTCGGCTTTTTCTGTGGCGGCGTCTATCCGAACGTGCTTACCTATGTGGCTGACTTTGCCGGCGGCCGTACGGCGACAGTGACAGCTGCCATTACGGTGGCAACGGGCGTCGGTGCGACGATCATTTCGGCGATTTTTGGCTTCCTGCATGCTGGCTTTGGGTTTACGGGGGCTTTCCTGATCCTGGCATTGCTCTTAGGCATGGATGGTCTTGTGGCCTGGTTTGTCCCGCGCTTGCGTCCGTGAGGACAGGTTTGCTATTTTGTGCTACAATAGGAAGGCAACTATCAATGTTTTGGAGATGACGTTTTGAAGGTAATCAATTTCTATGGCGGCGCTGGCATCGGCAAGAGCACGATTGCGGCCGATATTTATTCCAAGCTTAAGCGCAGAGGCTATAAGACAGAGCTCGTTGGCGAGTTTGCCAAGTGGCTTTGGTATCAGAATGCGACGGATATCGTTGAGGATCAGCTCTATCTCTTTGCGGAGCAGGCGCATCGGACGCGCACGCTGGCGCGCTACGATATCGACTTTGCTGTCTGCGATTCGCCGCTGCCCCTCAATATCATCTACAACCGTGAGCCGACCGAGGCGTTTGATGCGCTGGTCATGCAGGAGTTTGGCCGCTATGACAACATCAATTATCTGCTGCGGCGCAACGATGAATTCCTGTCGATCGATGGCCGCAAGGAGACGGATCTCGCGCAGGCAAAGGAAAAGGATGCGCAGGTCGTTGCGATGCTGGATAAGTGGGCAGTGCCCTATACGGTCATCGCTCCGTGGGAGACGGATAAGGTAATGATGGATTTGAATCTCTGGAAAGGCTGACGGATTATGACTTTAGATGAATTACAGCCGGGACAGGGAGCGTTCATCACGCGGGTGGACGGCAGTGGTGCGCTGCGCCATCATCTGCTCGATATGGGGCTTACGCCGCATACCGAGGTGACGCTGCAGAAGGTAGCACCGATGGGGGACCCGCTGCAGCTCAAGGTGCGCGGCTATGATTTGACCTTGCGCCGCGATGAGGCCCGCAGTATTGCCATCGAGGGTGTACACCAGCAGGAAGATGAGGCCTATAGCGAGCAGCGCAAGCGCGATATCGACCATCCAGGCGTCGGTGAGCTAGGTTATGCGCCGCAGCAGCACCGCCATGATCCGGCGCCGATACCGAAGGGCGCGCCCTTGGCGTTTGCCTTGGTCGGCAATCAGAATTGCGGCAAGACGACATTGTTCAATCAATTGACGGGAACGCATCAGCATGTGGGCAATTTTCCCGGCGTGACCGTTGACCGCAAGGATGGGCAGATTCGCGGCCACCGCGAGGCGCGTGTGACTGACCTGCCGGGCATCTACTCGCTGTCTCCCTACTCCAGCGAGGAGATCGTCACCCGCGATTTCCTGCTGCAGACCCATCCCGATGGCATCATCAATATCGTCGATGCGACGAACCTTGAGCGCAATCTGTATCTGACGATGCAGCTCATGGAGCTCGGCATCCCGATGGTGCTGGCGCTCAACATGATGGATGAGGTGCGTGATAACGGCGGCTCGATTCTCATCAATGAGCTTGAGGCCGTGCTCGGCATTCCCGTCGTGCCGATTTCAGCGGCCAAGAATGAGGGTGTCGATGAGCTGGTGGATCATGCGCTGCATATGGCGCGCCATCACCGGCAGCCGATGCGCATCGACTTCTGCAAGGATAGCGAGGCGCAGGGCGATCCTATCGCTGCGGTGCATCGCGCCATCCATGCGACGGCGCATATGATTGAGCCCGAGGCGCGGAAAATCGGGATGCCGCTGCGCTTTGCGGCGACGAAGCTCATCGAAAAGGATGGGCGGATGGCGGACAGCCTGGCTTTGCCGCAGGAAAAGCAGGAGATGTTTGCACATATCATCACCATCCTGCAGGAGGAGACGGGGCTGGATGCCGAGGCGGCCATGGCCCATATGCGTTTTGCCTTCATCACGAATCTTTGCGCGCAGACGGTGGTACGCCCGCATGAGAGCCGCGAGCATCAGCGCAGCGTGGCGATCGACCGCATCCTGACCGGCCAGTATACGGCCATTCCCAGCTTTGTGGCCATCATGGCCTTTATCTTCGTGATGACGTTTGCTGGTATCGGCGCACTGCTGACCGATGGCATGGCGGTCGTGGTCGGCGGCGTAACCGATACGGTGGATGGGCTGCTTGCGGCGACCGGCGTGAATCCTGTCGTCCATGACCTCATCATCCACGGAGCCCTCGAGGGCATCGGCAGTGTCATCAGCTTCCTGC
The DNA here is from genome assembly GCF_008271345.1 of Pseudoselenomonas caprae. Taxonomy (NCBI): domain Bacteria; kingdom Bacillati; phylum Bacillota; class Negativicutes; order Selenomonadales; family Selenomonadaceae; genus Pseudoselenomonas; species Pseudoselenomonas caprae. The sequence goes on along the minus strand of NZ_VTOZ01000007.1, from coordinate 40,350 downwards.
CGACCATCGTGACGTTGTTCTTTTTCCTGTCTATCCTCGAGGATACGGGCTACATGGCGCGCGTGGCGTTTGTCATGGACCGGCTGCTGCGCCGCATCGGCCTGTCGGGGCGCAGCATCGTGCCGATGCTCGTCGGCTTTGGCTGCTCGGTGCCAGCCATCATGGCAACGCGGACGCTTTCCAGTGAGCGCGACCGCAAGATGACGGTGCTCCTGCTGCCGTTCATGAGCTGCAGTGCCAAGCTGCCAATCTATGCGCTGCTCATCGGTGCCTTTTTCCCGCGCGAGTATCAGGCCGTTATCATGATTGCCCTTTATTTTACCGGCATCGGTGTGGGCATCCTGTTTGCGCTGCTGCTGCGGCGGACGCGGTTCCGCGGCGAGCCGGTGCCCTTTGTCATGGAGCTGCCGAATTACCGCATCCCGTCGGCCAAGAGCGTGGCACGGCTCATCTGGGATAAGGCCAAGGGCTTTCTCATGAAGGCGTTCACCATCATCTTCCTGGCCTCCATCATCATCTGGTGTCTGCAGATGTTCGACCTGCGGCTAAACGTTGCCGAATCGCCCGAGCAAAGCCTGCTGGCTGCCATCGGCAAGCTCGCCGCGCCGATTTTCGCGCCGCTGGGCTTTGCGGATTGGCGTGTGGCTACGGCACTTATCACAGGCTTCATGGCGAAAGAAACGGTCGTATCGACGCTTACAGTACTGCTCGGTGGCGATGCGTCGCTGCTGGCGGGGCTGCTGACACCGCTGACGGCCGTGGTGCTGCTGGTGTTCGTGCTGCTCTACACGCCGTGCGTGGCGGCGATTTCGACCATGCGCCGCGAGATCGGCGGGCGCAATGCGTTCCTGACTGTCATCGTGCAGTGCGTGATCGCCTGGCTGGCTGCCTATGCAGTCCGGCTGCTGGCACTGCTGATATCTGCCTGAGAGAAGCGATGGATCTTTGCGGGATCCATCGCTTTTTTCGTTCCTCCCTTACGGCAGAATCCTGCCCTGGAGCAGACTAGATTTCATATCGTGGCAGGAAGATGGCACCTGCTGGGCGAATAAGATAAGGAAGGACTAGCATGGTTATCTGAGGTGAATGGAATGATTATACAAGCACAGGTCATGGGCTATATCGTGACGAATTCCTATTTTTATATAGACGATGAGACAAAGCACGGCTTCCTGATCGATCCTGGTGCCGAGCCGGAGAAACTGCTCGCCATCATCCGGGAGCAGGGCTTCACCATCGAGAAGATCCTGCTGACCCATGGGCACTTCGACCACATCGGTGCGGTGCCGGCCCTGCAGCAGGAGCTGGCGGTGCCGGTTCTCATGCAGGGAAATGGCCGCCAGTATGCCGAAGATCCGGTTTGGAACCTTTCGGCCCAGCTGGAGGAGCCGCTGACCTTGTCTGGGGTCACCTATATCGCGGACAATTCCGATGTGGAGCTTAGGGACAAGCCGGCCTTCGGCCTGCATATGGTGCCTGTGCCTGGCCATACGGCCGATGGCTGTATCTACTATAGCGCGCAGGACAAGATCGCTTTTGTCGGCGACTCGGTTTTCAAGAGCAGCTATGGCCGCACGGACCTGCCTGGCGGCGACGAACGCCAACTGATGCAGGGGATTGTCAGGCATATCCTGTCACTGCCGCCGGATACGGCGCTGCTCTCGGGACACTCCGAGCCGACGACAGTGGCTGCCGAGCGGCAGATGCCCTGGTATCAGGCCCTGCTGTCTGACAGCTGAGACGCTATGCGAAGATGAAGGAGAAAAGGGATGGTTACGATTCGTGTTCTGGTAATGGAACCTTCCGCGACCGCACGGGACACGGTATTGGCAGGGATAAGGAGCCGGTTGGCAGGCGCCCAGCTTGAAGGGGCAACGGAGATGGACGACGCCATCATGAAGATACGCATGTTCAAGCCGGACGTCATCGTGCTGAATCTCTTCCTTGGAATCCAGCAGACTGACAACCAGATGTTCCTCTCGCTGGTGGTGCATATGACAGAAGCACCCGTGGTGACCTACGGCATGCTCGCCAAGACCAGGAGCTGTGCCGAGTCGATGGGGGCATTTTCCTACCTGGCCAAGCCAAAACCGGGAGCGGACAAGACAATATTCTTCGATGAGCTGGCAGCCTCTATCCGGGCGGCCTGCGAGAAAAACGGGACAAAGGGGCAGAGCATCGGCCGCAGTGCGACGGTGGCCCGGGATATCTGGCCGGCACAGCGTCAGGCGCCGCCCAAGCCTGACGCTGTGCCCCTGAGTGATGGGGCAGCACCGACCGGCACGCGCCCGGCAATCCGCCATACGAATGTGCCGATACGCATCATCGCCATCGGCTCCTCGACAGGGGGAACCAAGGCGCTGTCGGATATCCTGCCGTCGCTCCGGCCGCCGCTGCCGCCCATCGTCATCGCGCAGCACATCCCGCCGCTCTTTTCCGAGCGGCTGGCCGAGCGGCTCAACAATGAGTGCCGCCTGCATGTCAAGGAGGCGGAGGCTGGCGATATCGTCCGGTCCAATACGGTCTACATTGCCCCAGGGCATAAGCACATGACGCTGAAGCGCATCGATGGCGGCTTCCAGCTCGACTGCCAGCCCGGAAGGCCTGTGCACGGTGTCTGTCCATCGGCCGATGTGCTGTTTCACTCGGTGGCCCAGGCGGCGGGCGACACGGCGCTGGGCATCATCCTGACCGGCATGGGCCGCGACGGGGCCGAGGGGCTTTTGGACATGCTGCGCTGCGGGGCGCGGACAATCGGACAGGACAAGCTGAGCTCGGTGGTCTATGGCATGCCGAAAGCGGCCTTTGACATCGGGGCCGTCGAGCAGCAGGTGCCGCTTGCGAAGATAGCCAGGACAATCCAGGAGCTTTGCAGCAAGGATTGATGGCAGCTGAATGGAAATAAGGAGCATAGAAATGAACGATATAACCAAGGAAAAGGGCCAGCCGGCATGGCAGAAATCCGTCGGCGCGGTTCTGGCCTTATCGGATGATTATACCTCTGTGTACTGTGTCAACATGCAGGACGGTGCCATGACAGCCTTTACGACCCAGGATGTATTCCGTCAGGCGATGGACAGGCAGGATACGGAGGCACTGACCTATGCGGAGGCATTGACCTGCTATGCCGAGCGCCAGGTCTATCCGCTTGATCGCCTGCGCGTCCGGGCAGTGGCCTCGCTGGCTTATGTCAGCAAGATGCTCAAGGACCAGCGCACGTATTCGATTTCCTTTAGCCTGTACGTTGACAAAGAGATACACTTTGCCGAAATGAAATTCGTACGACTCGAGGAGAAGGATGGCAAACTGGTCTCCGTCGTGCTCGGCATCCGCGAAAACGATGAGCGCATTGGCGGCACGCTGGTCCACCAGCATATCATCAAGGAGGTCGACGCCATCTATTTCTGCGATCTCAACCAGGATATCCTGCGCGTCTACAAGCGGCCCCAGATGGTGCCATTGCCCGATGGCCGGCTGACGACATCGTACAGCAGTGTCATGAAGCGCCTGCTGCCATTGGTCAGCAGTGACCAGCGGACGATGATGCAGAATCTTGCCGATCCGCAATTCGTCAAAGACTATATTGCCGATGAAGAAAGCCGTGAGTTTGTCTATGAGCTGCCGGATTACGAAAAGCCGTGGCGCAGGGCTTTTTTCCAGGTGTATGACCGCGGTGAGGATGGCAAAGCCTCGCGCATCATCCTTTCGATTGCACCGATTGATTACAATCGCGCGAAGGAATTCGAGCTGGCCAAACGGCTGGAGCATCAGCGGGAAAAGCTTGCCAAGCAGCATGAGCAGCTCGAACTGGCTTTGCAGCAGGCCAATACGGCCAACCAGGCCAAGACCCATTTCCTTACGAATATGTCACACGATATCCGTACGCCGATGAACGCCATCATGGGCTATACGGCACTGGCGGCGGCGCATCTGCAGGATACGGAATGCGTGCGCAACTATCTGAACAAGATTTCGACGGCCAGCGATCATCTGCTGTCCATCATCAACGATGTGCTCGACATGAGCCGCATCGAAAGCGGCAAGATGGCGCTGAACGTATCGGAAAACAGCTTTGCCGATATCGTGCAGGAGCTGACCTATATCCTGCAGCCCGATATGGATGCGCGGCAGCTGACTTTCTGTGTCGATACCGAAAGGATTGCCAACGAGCGCATCTGGTGTGACCGCCTGCGGCTCAATCAGGTCCTGCTCAACTGCTTGTCCAATGCCGTGAAGTTCACCGAACCCGGCGGCACGGTAGCTCTTGAAATCGCGCAGGACAAGCAGGCTCCGAATGGCTATGGCAGCTTTACTTTTGTCATCCGCGATACCGGCATCGGCATGGCGCCGGAGTTCGTCGCGCATATCTTCGAGCCGTTCACGCGCGAGCGGACGAGCACGCAGAGCCGCGTGCAGGGGACGGGCCTGGGCATGGCCATCGTCAAGAATCTCGTCGATATGATGGGCGGCGATATCTCGGTCTGGAGTGAGCCCGGAACGGGAACGGAAATCACCATCAACCTCTTGCTGAAGCTCACGGCCGTGACCGGTCAGGCAGGTATTGCCGGGCATCTGCAGCAGGTGGAAGAGATGCTGGCGGGGGATGCGGGGCAGGCGAAGAAAAGCGGTACATCGCTCGAGCACAGCAGCACGGTCCTGCAGCAGCAGGATCTGCGGGGAAATATCCTGCTGGTCGAAGATAATGAAATCAATGCCGAAATCGTCTATGCGCTGCTCGAAAATACCGACATAAAGATCGACCTGGCCGAAAATGGGGCCATCGCCGTTGATAAGATAAAGGCGGCGCCTGAGGGCGGCTACGATTTGGTGCTCATGGATCTGCAGATGCCCGTCATGAATGGCCTCGATGCTTCGCGGGCCATCCGCAGGCTGCCCAGCAAATGGACGCAGGATATTCCTATCCTGGCGATGACGGCCAATGCGTTTGATGAAGACCGTAAAGCCGCGATGGAAAGCGGTATGAACGATTATATCTTAAAGCCCATTGACCTTCCGAATCTGTTCGAGAAATTACATGAATATCTCGATTGAAGCGCGAAAACGCAGAAAATAAAAAATGCCCGGCAGAGGAAAGCCTCTGTCGGGCATTTTTGTGCTTAATCAAGCATGAGCGAGGTTATCGTCCTCGTCATAGACCGGCGTTTGCGCCGTTGCAAGCTCGGAAAAATCGAACTGCGGCAATTTTTTCTCGGACAGGTTGCGAACTTTTGCCAGGATATCCTCATCAGCAGCAAAAGGACGGCATTCTTCGAGGCTGCGCTCCATCTGCTGGAGTTCCGGCACGTAGAAGCCAAGCTTATCGGCTACGTATTTGAACGCATAGAAATTCTTCGTAAGTTCACACCATTCAAGATTTTTCATATCAACACTCCTTAGTACATCTTTTTTCCCACATACCATGCTGCCGGGATGCTCGGATGATCCATAAAAAGCAGCATGTGTGTAAGTATACGCAGGATTATTTGACGTGTCAATATGATTTTTGTAAATAATTGGAAACAATTATGTTCGCTATGAAATGAAATTGCTTCATTTTAAGAATTTATTTTGGTTCATATTGATGATTTCGCCCATGAGCTGCTTGCCGAGAATATCGGGATGCAGTCCGTCAACCGAGAATTTGTTGTCCATGAAGCGGTGCGTCGGGTCATAGAAATAGGGTTCAAGGTCGATGTAGTAATCCTGCTGGCGGATCCAGCCATTGATGCGGGCGAGTTTCTTCTGCCAGTTCGGATCGGTCGGTGCCTGGAAAGCGAGCTGGATATTGGGGGGATTGACCGGCATCAGGGTCAGGAAAATCGGCCGGATATCGTTCTTGAGGCATTTATCGCGGATAGTCGCCAGATCATTGACTACGGACTCAGCACTGATCGTGGTCGAGCGCAGGCTGTTGGTGCCTGTAAGGATCAGCAGGTTCAAGGGGCGGAACGGCAGGACATCGCTGTCGAAGCGGTCAAGGGTCATCTTTGACGTGTCACCGCTGCGGCCGAGATTCAGATACGGGAAGTCAAAATAGGTCGTATAGCTGTACTCGAGCGCGGCTGGTGAGTTCGAGACGGCACCGCCGCCATGGGTGATGCTGTCGCCGAGCACAGCGACGGGGACGCGCTCAGGCAGCTCGGGCATCGTGAAATGCTCGGTATCGGACCAGGTGCCTAACGTATAGCCCTGCTGGTTGACAGCGCGCACGCGCCAGTAGTAGTCGCCGGCATAGGGGCGTGCATATTCATCGTAGCAGGCCGCGCCGCTTACCGTATTGCGCCAGACCGCATCGGCATCGGCCGTCGTGCCATGCGCCTCAGCTGGCGGATGGATCAAAAGCTCGACTTCATAGCGGGCGGCATCGTGCAGCGGGATCCACTGGTAGACCGGATAGACCGGCATCTGGAAGTTCGGCATCTGGTCAAAGGTGTTGGGCAGCGGGGCCGTAGGCTGCGGCAGGTCAGGATTGATATGCAGTTCCTCGGCCTTGGAGAATTCGCCCATGGGATTGTGATGGATATCGAGCGCGCGCACGCGCCAGTAGATGAATTTGCGGTTGGCATACTTCTTGAGGTCGGCCTGCCAGCCATTCGTAAAGATCTGGTTGGTGCTCTCGAGGTGGTTGGCCTTGTCATGCGTGATGCCGCCCTCCTGGGCCGGCTTGCCTGCGAGCAGCTCGACCTCGTAGCAGACGGCATTCGGGATGGCATGCCAGACGAGGAACGGCATGAGGCTGGCCGGATGGTCCTCGGTATAGTGATAGATGGTGACCGGTGAAGCCGGTGCCTTCGCGTAGATGGGATTGTCGATCGGCTCGGACGGCGGCGTAAGCTGGCCGAACATGCCATAAGCCGTGACGCGGTAGGTCGTCGGGATGCCGCTGCGCGGCACCTCAAACGTCGAATCGAACGTATACCCGCTCGCAAAGAAGTGATACTCCGGCTCGCCTTCTACAAGACCGGTCGTGCGCGAATAGGTCTCTACCTTGTAAAAGCAAGGATAGGGCAGCGGGTCCCACGATAACACCATATGGCCATCGGTTTCGTGGAACGAGGTCTGCAAGGTCATATTGCGCAGACCGAGCAAATCGGTCTTTTCGGCCATGAAAGCGGAAAACGCTGTAAAACAAAAAATGATAAACACAAAAAGGAAAAATTTCTTCATATATAACACCAGATAGCAGGATTTTCTTCAAAAATTAGCGTAAAATAGTAAAGGTACAAAAATGTACGCTGTTTATTATATCATATTTCTGAGGTGATAGGTATGGAAAAGCACGGTTTAGTCATCGTTCATACGGGAAATGGCAAAGGCAAGACAACGGCGGCGCTCGGCCTGGCCGTCCGCGCCTGGGGAGATGGTTTTCGCGTCCTTATACTGCAATTCATCAAGGGCGGCTGGAAGTACGGGGAATTGAAGACCATCGAGACGCTTGCGGCTGCGGATGGCCGCATCGAAATCCGCCAGTGCGGGCTTGGTTTCACAAATACCGATGCCCATGAGCAGGCTGAGCATTTGCAGGCGGCAGCTGATGCACTTGCGATGGCCAGGGAAGCGATTACGGGCGGTAAGTACGACCTTGTCATTCTCGATGAGATAAATTATGCCGTCAAGTTCGATCTGATCACGGAGCAGCAGGTACTCGATTTGCTCGCCTGCCGTCCGCCCGAGCTGCACGTCGTGCTGACGGGACGTGATGCAGCCCCGAAGGTCATCGAGCAGGCAGACCTTGTGACCGAGATGAAGGAAATCAAGCATCCGTATACGCAGGGCATAAAGGCCCAGATCGGCATCGAATTTTGAGCCGCCGGGTATCTTGTGCATGTAACTCTGTAAATTATTTAACGTAAATTGCTTGAATTAATCGCATGTATGCAGTAGAATTGTAACTATGTAACGATATATTGTCGGCAAATGTATTGATACAAAAGACAAAATCTATCGCAGATTAGGAGAGTTGAAAAATGAGAAGTGACATCGTCAAAAGAGGCGCTACGCGCTGTGCCCATCGTTCCCTGTTTCATGCGAATGGCTATGGCCCTGAGGATTTGCGCAAACCGTTGATCGGCATCTGCAATTCCTTCAATGAAATCATTCCTGGCCATATCCATCTGCGCGAAATCGCAGAGGCGGCCAAGCTCGGTGTCGCTGCGGCCGGTGGTACGCCGGTGGAGTTTCCTGCCATCGGTGTCTGCGATGGTATTGCTATGGGCCATACGGGCATGAAATATTCGCTGGCCAGCCGCGAGCTCATCGCCGATTCCGTGGAGTCTGTCGCTATGGCGTCTGGTTTTGACGGTCTCGTGCTGATTCCGAACTGCGATAAGGTCGTGCCAGGCATGCTGATGGCAGCCGCCCGTCTCAATATCCCCTGTGTCGTCGTCTCGGGCGGTCCGATGCTGCCGGGTCGCTTCCATGGCCGTGATGTCAGCGTCAGCCAGGCCTTTGAGGCGGCAGGCAAGTTTGCTGCCGGCGAGATGGCAGCTGAGGAGATGGAGGAGCTTGAGGCAAAATGCTGCCCGGGCTGCGGTTCCTGTGCGGGATTGTTCACAGCCAATACGATGAATTCGCTCTCGGAGGTCCTGGGCATGGCCCTGCCGGGCAATGGCACGATTCCCGCTGCCTACACGGGCGCACGCCGCCTGCTGGCCAAGCGCGCGGGTGCTGTCATCATGGATCTCATCGAAAAGGATATCAAGCCGCGCGACATCCTGACGCGCAAGGCCTTTGAAAATGCGATTACGGTTGATATGGGCATCGGCGGCTCGTCGAATACGGTACTGCATCTGACGGCGATCGCTCACGAGGCGGGCATCGAGATTCCGGCGCCGCTGTTTGATGAGATTTCGCGTCGCACGCCGTATATCACGAAACTCAGCCCGGCCGGAACGCATCATATGGTCGACCTTGACGAGGCCGGCGGCATCTCGGCCGTCATGCATGAGCTCGCGAAGAAAGACCTCATCCACCTCGATGCGCTGACGGTCACGGGGCCGATGGGCGACCGCATCAAGGATGCCAAGGTGCTTGACCGCAAGGTCATCCATAGCGTCGAAGAGCCGTACCGCAAGGAAGGCGGCATCGCGATCCTCAAGGGCAATCTGGCGCCGGACTATGCTGTCGTCAAGGCATCGGCCGTCAAGGAAGATATGCTGACTTATGAGGGCAAAGCCAAGTGCTACAACTCGGAGACTGAGGCCTGCGATGCCATCATGGCCGGCGAGATCGTCGATGGCGATGTCGTGGTCATCCGCTACGAGGGCCCGAAGGGCGGCCCGGGTATGCAGGAGATGCTAAACCCGACGGCTGTCATCACGGGCCGCGGGCTAAAGGTCGGCCTCATAACCGATGGCCGTTTCAGCGGTGCCAGCCAGGGCGCCTGTGTCGGCCATGTCTCACCGGAGGCCATGGAAGGCGGCCCGATTGCCCTGATCGAGGACGGCGATATCATCGTCATCGACATCCCGAACCGCAGGCTCGAGCTCAAAGTCAGCGACGAGGAGCTCGCTGCGCGCAAGGCCCGCTGGCAGCAGCCGGAGCCCAAGATCAAGCATGGCTATCTGTCAAGATATGCAAAACTCACCACATCGGCCAGCACTGGTGCTGTACTCAGATAACGTTGACAAGTCAGCTTGACAAGTCAACTCCTGACAAGTCAAGCTGGCCGCCCAGTCTGACCAGACAAAGCACTACAAGCCTTCCCTTTGCGGGAAGGCTTGTATTTGTTGAGGGAATTCGCTATAATAGGGAACGTTGAAAACGATAGTTTGAGGTGTATAGATTGCATATAGTATTGATAGAGCCGGAAATCCCTGGCAATACGGGCAACATCGCCCGTCTCTGCGCAGCGACGGGCATCGAGCTGCATCTGGTCAAGCCGCTGGGATTCTCGACGGACGATAAATATCTGAAGCGTGCCGGTCTTGACTACTGGCATCTGGTCAAGGTGCATTATCATGAGAACTTCGATGAGGTACTCGCGATGTATCACGGGCATAATTTCTATTATCTGTCGACCAAGGCGCCGCGTGCGCATACGGAGGTTCACTACACGGAGGATGACATGCTGGTCTTCGGCAAGGAGTCGGCAGGTATCCCCGAGACAATCCTTGATGCGAACTGGGAGAACTGCGTGCGCATTCCGATGATCGCCGAGGCGCGGTCGCTGAACCTTTCCAATGCCGTGGCAATCGTTGCCTATGAGGCCATGCGCCAGATGGACTTTGCCAATCTGGCCGAGAACGGCCCGGGCCTGCGCATGTGGAAACAGGCTTGAGGCCTTGCGAGTTACTGCTGGATAGAATAGATGGGAATGAATACATTGATAGATAAGAATTTCGTTGCCGCCTGCCGTGAGTTCCTGCAGGCTGAGCAGGTGCTGCTCGATGAACCGATGCGCCTGCATACGACCTTTGAGATCGGCGGCCCGGCTGACTGCCTGATCTTTCCGGCCAATATGGCCGAGACGCAGCGCATCTTGAAACTGGTCAAGGAATACAAGCTGCCCCTTACGCTCTTGGGCAACGGCTCGAACATGCTGGTGCGCGACAAGGGCATCCGCGGCGTAGTGGTGAAGTTCGCGGAGCCGATGTCCTCGATCCGCTGCGAGGGCACGCGCATCATCGCCGGTGCCGGTGCGCTGCTGAAGGATGTCTCCGAGTGCGCAGCGGCCCATGGCCTGACTGGTCTCGAGTATGCCTGCGGCATCCCCGGCAGCATCGGCGGCGCGGTCTTCATGAACGCCGGTGCTTACGATGGCGAGACGAAGAATGTAGCCGACTGCGTGCGGGCCGTAGATGCTGAGGGCAACATCCACGAGTTTTCCAAGGATGAGCTCGAGCTTGGCTACCGCCACAGCGTCTTCCAGACAAATGGCGAAGCCATCTGCGAGGTCGAGCTGCAATTGCAGCCAGGCGACGAGCAGGAAATCCGCGCGAAGATCGCCGACTACACCCAGCGGCGCGAGAGCAAGCAGCCGCTGGAGATGCCAAGTGCTGGCAGCACGTTCAAGCGTCCCGAAGGGTATTTTGCGGGCACGCTAATCGACCAGACGGGGCTCAAGGGCCTGACGGTCGGCGGTGCACAGGTATCGACGAAGCATGCCGGGTTTGTCGTCAATGCCGGCGGTGCGACGGCAGCCGATGTGGTGAACCTTATCCATGAGGTGCAGCGCCGCGTCAAGGAAAAGCATGGCGTTGAGCTGCAGCCAGAGGTCCGCATGCTCGGCGAAGAGTAAAGCAGAACAAAAGCAAACGGAAAGCCTTCCCTGTATGCGGGAAGGCTTTTGTAGTGGAAAAAATACGGCGAGGAGGAAGTTGCTGGCAGGATGGCGAATATTCGTTATAGGAGATGTGGAAGGAGGGTGTCATGAAGAAGGAAGGAAAGGAACTGCGGGCTATCCTGTCGGCGCTGTCGGACCTTTATATATCGCTGCAGGTCATCGATCTGACGACGCTGGCCAGCGAGACGGTCAAGACGGATTTCCCCTTGCAGGAAATGGGGGCAGGGGCGGCGTTCCAGGAACAGTTCTATGAGATTATACGGCAGGTCGTAGCCCCCGACTATCTGCAGCAGATGCTTGACTTCGTGACGCTCGGTACGCTTGCCAGCCGCCTGCAGGATAAACGGCAGATCGCGGTCGTTTTCCGCAATAAGCAATTCCAATGGCGGCGGGCCTGTTTCATCCGCATCGATGAGGAGGAACCGCTGCTGCGCGTACTTTATGCGGTAGAGGATATCGAAAATGAAAAGGCACGTGAACATATCACAGCCGAGATTGCCAGTGTCCTTTCCGAAAGCTATTCTTCTATCGTCTATGTGAACGTTGCTGATGCGCGGGTCTATCCGCTTTGGATCAGCCATGTCAGCGAAAAGTTTGCCCGCTTTTTGCGGCAGCGGCCTGTCGCCTATGATGTGTTCCGTACTTATATCGATACCATGGTGTATGCGGAAGATCAGGCCGGGATGCGGCGTTTCCTGTCGCGGAAGTATATCTTTGACCGCCTGGACCGCGAAGGACAGATCGTTTACTCCTATCGTACATTGCGTGACGATACCCTTGTCTATTATCAACTTAGAATCGCGGCCTTTGATGAACGGCGCAAGCTTATCTTTGCGTTCGAAAATATCGACCAGGATTTGCGACGCCAGCAGAAGCTCATGTCGGAGCTCGAGCAGCGCAGTGTGCTTCTGCGCGGCCTGTCCAAGGAATACAGCTCTGTCTGGCTCGTAGATGCGCGGACGGAGACGGTCTCCATGGTGATGAACAACAGCAATTCCGAGACGACAAATGCCTTTATCAAAGCGCTCAAGGGCAAGGATTATTACAAGATCACGAACGAGTATATCGACCGCGTTATCGTTCCTGAACAGCGTGAGGAGATGCGCCGCAATTGGCATTTGGGCAATTTGCGCGATAAAGTATGCAAGGATAAGATCTATACGCTGAATTATACGCGGCTGACCTATGAGGGCAAACGGCAGCATTATCAATGCTGCTATATCAAGGATGCAGATGCGGATAGCTATGAATACTTTATCTGTGGGTTCCGCAATATCGAATCCACGATCCAGCAGGAGCAGGAAAAGCAGCGTGAGCTCGATGCGGCGCGCAAGGCGGCGGAAGCTGCCAACGAAGCCAAATCAAGATTCCTGTTCAACATGAGCCATGATATCCGTACGCCGCTCAATGCCATCATCGGCTTTACGGAAATGGCCGATCGGGCGCCGGAGGACCTTGCCAAGCAGGCCAAGTGCCGGGCGAAGATCCTTTCGGCCAGCAATCAGCTGCTGTCCATCCTCAATGATGTGCTCGAGATGGCCCGCATCGAAAACAATCGGATTGTCATTGATGAGCAGCTGGTCGATATGCAGGAGTATTTGCGGCTCTCGACGACCATTTTCGATGTGCAGATCGCGGAGAAGCAGCTGACCTTTGAGAAACACAATGATTTTCAGCATCGCTATCTCTATGTGGACAAGACCCATGTGTCGGAAATCTTCATCAATATCATCGGCAATGCCATAAAATACACGCCGCCTGGCGGCCGCATCGTAGCGTGCTTGCGTGAGCTGCCTGGCAGAAAAAGCGGGGAATGTATCATCGAAGTGGTGACCCGCGATACAGGCGTCGGCATGACCAGGGAGTTCTTGCAGCATGCGTTCGATCAGTTTGCCCGTGAACGGACGTCCTCGACCAACGGTGTGCAGGGCACAGGGCTCGGGCTGGCAATAGTCAAGCGGCTGGTCGGGCTGCTGGGCGGAACCATTTCTATTGCGAGCACTCTGGGCGAGGGGACGACGGTGACTGTCCGTCTGCCGCATCGCATCGGGACGGCGGCTGAAATCGAGCAGCAGAGCATGAAGCGCAGCGACGATGCGCAGCTGGCCGGCCGCCATATCCTGCTGGCAGAGGACAACGAGCTCAATGCAGAGATTGTCATCGCGCTGCTCACAGAGGTTGGCTGCAAGGTCGACTGGGCACAGGACGGGCGGATATGTGCCGAAAAGCTGCAGGCAGCATTGCCCGGAAGCTATGACCTCATCCTGATGGATATCCAGATGCCCCATATGGATGGCTATGAGACGACGCGCTATATCCGCCGCCTGCCCGACAAGCGGCAGGCAGGAATCCCGATTCTGGCCATGACGGCAAATGCATTCAAGGAGGATGTGGATAATGCACTGGCGGCAGGGATGAATGGCCATTTGGCAAAACCTATCGATATCCCCAAGCTCATGCAGACATTGAAGGTTTTATTGCACTAGATAGGGAAGGAGAGGATCGTTATGCGGTTGGAATTCTTAGGTGCAGCACATACGGTAACAGGGTCCTGCTATTTGCTTTCTTCGCGGGAGAACAAGTATCTGATCGATTGCGGCATGTTCCAGGGCTCACGGCGCATCCGTGACCTGAACTTCGAGGAATTTGATTTCAGTCCGGCAGAGATCGACGCGGTGCTGCTGACCCACGCGCATATCGACCATTGCGGCTTGATCCCGAAACTCGTGCGGGAGGGGTTCTCGGGCAGCGTCTATGCTACGAAGGCGACCTGTGACCTGGCGCGCATCATGCTGCCAGACTCGGCCCATATCCAGGAGTATGATGCGGAGCTCACGAACCGCAAGAACCAGCGGCGGGGCGAGACGCCTGTGCAGCCCATCTACTCCATGGAGGATGCCGAGGCGGCCATCGAGCACTTCGTGCCGATGCCCTATCAGGTGAAATTCTCCCTGGCTGACCACATCGATGTGACCTTCTACGATGCGGGCCATATCTTAGGTTCAGCTATTGTCGAGATCGTTGTCAACGAAGATGGCAAGACGACAAAGCTCGTTTTCTCGGGGGACCTCGGCCAGCCGGATCAGCCCATCATCAAAGATCCCACGGTGCTTACGGGGGCAGACTTCCTTGTCGTCGAGTCGACCTATGGCGACCGCGTCCATCAGATCTACGACAAGGAGACAGCGCTGCTGGAGATCGTCAACGACACGATGGACCGCGGCGGCAATCTGGTCATCCCGTCCTTTTCCGTCGGCCGTACCCAGACCTTGCTCTACTATTTTTACAACCTCTGGAAGAGCGGGCGGCTGGATGGGGACATCCCCATCGTGCTCGACAGCCCGCTGGCCATCAATGCCACGCGCATCTTCATGCAGAACTTCCAGGATTTTGACGAAGAAGCTGTCAGGATGTTCGGGCAGAGCGGCAAGATGATCGAGTTCCCGCAGGTCCGCATCTGTGAGACGGCGGAGGAGTCGCGAGCGCTGAACAGCTCCGAAAGCTCGCAGATCATCATCTCGGCCTCGGGCATGGCCGATGCAGGCCGTATCCTGCACCATCTGAAGCACAATCTCTGGCGGCCGGAGTCCACCATCCTGTTTGTCGGCTATCAGGCCGAGGGCAGCCTGGGGCGGCGCCTGGTCGACGGCATCAAGCGCGTGCGCGTACTCGGCGAGGAAGTGGCCGTCAAGGCGCAGATCCAGATGCTCGATGGCTTTTCGGCGCATGCCGATGCCAATCAGCTCATGGATTGGATCGATAAATTCCAGAGCCCTAAGCCGGCAAAGGTATTCATTGTCCATGGTGAAGCCCAGGGGCAGGAGGCCTTGAAGAGCCGCATCCAGAAGGAATGCGGCGAGGAGGTCTACATCCCGTTCCGCGGCGATGTGGTCAAGATCACCGGCCGGGCCTCGGAACTCCAGCCCTCTTCCATCCCCTCCGTCTCGGTGGAGATGGAGATGGAGGAGCAGCTGCGCATCTTCGATGCTGAGTACCGCAGCCTGCGGCGCAAGGTCATGCAACTGGTCATCCGCCAGCCCAAGACGATGGAGCCCCTCATCAAGACCATCACCAAGGGATTCAACTATATGAAGAAACTCTTTGCACCATTTAATATTTGATTTTTTATACAAAAAACGCCAAAAAAGTGTATAATATAACATTGACCATATGATTTCATACTGATAAGATAAATATAACTAATACAATCGGGCAATGAAATTATCCGTGGTTGGGGGTGTTATGCACAATATGGAACAAATAGAACAAATCGAGTGTGTCAAGAAAATCACCAACGCTTGGGAACCGAAGCTTTGCCGTGCTCCGGTCAACGGAGAGATTCCGGTAACGATGGAAGTCTATCATGAAGGGGCCAAAGAGCCGGAACGCCAGAAGATAAGTCTGGAGCAGGCCTTTGATTATATCAGCAGCATGGCTGCCGTCATGGATATCAAGGCGATGCTGCGGGATCTCGATCATATCACAATCCGCAGCGCCGAGGATGACCGCCTGATCTACCGTGTCACGGCACGTTATGGATATGCCGAGGAAGAATTCGTTCCGTCGGTCATTTGATTGGATACGCTGGGATTGCGAGCTGCACTTGGTCTGCAGCTCGTTTTCTTTTGCCAGCGCAACAAGGATTTTTGCCAAGAATGACGAAATTATATGGTGATTGGAATGTTTGTTAGGAATATTGTGGAAAAGGAATGAGCTTAGTATGCGATTATTCCCGTATAACCTGCAGGATGCGAGCAGAATCGGAGCCTGTCTGGAGCAATTCGCGCAGGAATGCCCGCCGGAATATGAATCGATCCTGTGCCTGATATTCTCTGCCGATGACAAGACGGAGCACATCGAGACGATGACGCAAGCCATCCATGCGCGGCTGCCGGCGGCGCGGATTGCTGGCTGCACCTCATCGGGCGAGATTGTGAATGGCGAGCTGCGGCTGGATTCCATACAGGTAAGTTTCCTGGTCTTTGCGCGGGCAAGCGTGGCGGTCCATCTTTTTGACTGCGGCCAGCTTACGATGGATGAGGCGGCAGAGATGTTGCCGGAACTTTTAGAAGGAGAGCCGTTAGCTGGTGTGGGCATCCTGACGACGCTCAAGACGCTTGGCGATATCCATGTCTTTACCGATGTGCTGTCGGGCCTTCCGGAGGAAGTGCCGGTCTTTGGCGGTTCATCGGATTCGTATATCAATAAATCTTCATATGTCAACGATGAATACACCTGCGTTTTTGATGGGACGTCCTATACCAATCAGGGCATCCTTGTCATCCTGTTCCGCGGGCAAGACCTCCATATCCGTGTCAAATCGTATAATGGCTGGAAGCCATTGGGAGCCGAGGCGGTTATCACCGGCATGGACTGCTGCAATGTGGTTACGCAGGTCAACCATAAACCCGTCGTATCGCTTTATGAGAAGTATCTTGGCATTGCACCGGGCGAAAAATTCTTCCGTGCAATCCTTCCGTTCCCGGTGATGATCGAGCGTGATGAGCAGCCCGTGGCGCGCATGGCGATTTCTTATCAGGCCAATGGTTCCATGCGCTTTGGCGGCGATTTTTCCCTGGGGGAACATGTGCGGCTGGGCTATGGCGATCCCATCAATATGCTGCAGGAGGGCTTCTGTAATATCGAAGGGCTGCGAAATTTCCAGCCCGAAGGCATCCTGCTCTTTTCGTGCATTGTCCGGCGCATGTATCTGCGCGATGATGTGCGCATCGAGCTGCAGCCGTTCCGTGATATCGCTCCTTCGGCGGGCTTCTATACGTATGGGGAGCTGCAACGCTTTGACGGGCATTCCCAGGTACATCTGCTGAATGGCTCGCTGGTGACGATCTGTTTCCGCGAGGGGCAGCCCGCAGCTGCTCCAGCAGCGATACCTTCCCCGCAGAAACTCTCGTTTCACGACGAACGCATTTCGCTGATTACGGGGCTGGCGCATTTCGTTTCGGTCACCAGTGCCGAGCTCGAGCAGGCCAATCAGGCGCTGACGCTGCTGGCGGATACCGACCGGCTCACGGGGCTTTTGAATCGCGGGGCTGTCGAGCAGATCCTGATGAATGAGATTGAGCGCAGCGATACGAGCAGCGATCTTCATCTGGGTGCAATCATGGTCGACCTCGATCACTTCAAGCATATCAATGATACGTTCGGGCACGAGGCTGGCGATGAGGTACTGCGGCAGGTGGCCAAGATCATGCAGAATGCCCTGCGCAGCTCGGACTTCGTGGGCCGCTGGGGCGGCGAGGAATTCATGCTCGTGCTGCCGGGCTGCCATATCGATGACGCGATCATGGTGGCCGAGCGCATCCGCCAGCGCATCGAGGCAGATACCAGGCTTCCCGACGGCCGGCATGTCACGGCAAGCCTGGGCGTGACGGTGGCGGGCAGCAGCGATACGCTCGATGGCCTCTATGGCCGTCTCGACGAAGAACTGTATAAAGCAAAGCATCGCGGACGCAACTGTGTGTCGGCCGCACGCTAAGAGCAGCAACTTTTAGGAGGAATCTATGGATATTCAATGGTATAATCTCGTCATTTGGTACTTTGTCAGCATCAACGTCATCGCGGTTATTGTCTATGGTGCCGACAAGCTCTGTGCTATGCGCCAGTGGTGGCGTGTACCGGAGTTTACATTGCTCGGCCTGGCTTTTATGGGCGGCAGCATCGGAGCGCTTGCAGCCATCCAGCTGTTCCGTCATAAGACGCAGCACATCAAATTCCGCTATGGCATACCGCTTATCATCCTGTTGCAGCTGGCGGGTTTTGCTTATATTTGCTGGGCGGTACAGACCGGAAATGTTTGATTTGTCCACTCCAAGCGAAAAATAAGGTCATATGTCCTTGAAATTTTTGACTTTTGCCTTGCATTTCTTGACATGTCAAGTTATAATGATAAACAAAGCAGACGAGAGCTGCTCAAGGACAAGAGAATACATTACCTTTTAAAATGCGTACCGCGATGCGCATAAGGGAAGCAATATACAACGCTATAAGTTTATCGTAAAGCTGGGGCTTTCTTATGCATACGCATAGGAGAGCCCCTTTTTTGCTAGGCGCGACAAAAAGGCAATGGATATCCCTTGAAAGTTTATGCATAAGTAATGTATAATTATGATTGTCAACATGTTAAGGAGTGATTGACTTGGGAAAAAATAATGTATCCTTGCGAGGCAAGAACGTCCTGGGCCTGGAGGATTTCAGCCCGGAGGAGATTCGTCTCGTACTTGAGACCGCGAAGGAAATGAAGAATATCATCCACCGCGATATCAAGAAGGTACCGACACTGCGCGGAAAATCCATTGTCACGCTGTTTTACGAGCCGAGCACGCGCACGCGCACGTCGTTCGAGCTGGCCGGCAAATACCTCGGTGCCGATGTGGTAAATATCACGGCGGGTACCAGCTCCATCGTCAAGGGCGAGAGCCTGCGCGATACCCTCTACACGGTGGAGGCCATGGGCGTCGATGCCATCGTTATGCGCCATAAGGCCGAGGGTGCCGCTGAATATGCCGCCCGCGTCGTAAGCCCTGTGATCCTGAACGCCGGCGATGGTGCGCATGCACATCCGTCCCAGGGCCTGCTGAATCTCTTCACGATCCAGGAGCACAAGGGACATCTCGAGGGGCTCAAGGTCGCCATCATCGGCGATGTGCTGCACAGCCGTGTGGCGCGCTCGGATATCTACGGCATGCGCAAGATGGGCATGGAAGTCCATATCGCAGGGCCGAAGACGCTGATTCCGCGCTTCCTCTATCAGGAGCCGGGCGTCATTGTCCACGAGCGCATCGAAGATGCCATTGCCAATGCTGATGTCATCGAGGTGCTGCGCATCCAGCTCGAGCGCATGAAGGGCGGCTTGTTCCCGACGACGCGTGAGTATGCGCGCATCTTCGGCCTCAACGACATGCGCCTGAAGCTCGCCAAAGACGATGTGCTCATCCTGCATCCGGGCCCCATGAACAAGGGCTGGGAAATTTCTCCGTTCACTGCCTATGGTGACAACTCAGCCATTCAGGAACAGGTCCAGAATGGTGTCGCAGTCCGCATGGCACTCTTTACCTTGGTATTGACGGGAGGAAAACAGGAATGAAACTTTTGATAAAAGGCGGCCGTGTCATCAATCCGGCCGAGAAATTCGATAAAATCGCCGATGTACTCGTCGAGGATGGCAAGATAAAGGCAATCGGCGAAAACCTGGAAGCTGCTGGGGCAGAGGTCTACGATGCCACGGGCAAAGTCGTGACGCCGGGCCTCATCGACCTGCATGTACATTTCCGTGAGCCGGGCCAGGAGGCCAAAGAGGACTTTGAATCGGGCGCCAATGCTGCGGCAGCTGGCGGTTTTACGACGGTCTGCACGATGCCGAATACGAAACCGGCAGTCGACGATGCCGCCATGGTACGCAGCCTCGAGAAACGCGCCGAGGATGTCGCCAAAGTCCATGTGAAAATCATCGGTGCCGTGACGAAGGGGCAGGAAGGCAAAGAGCTCGCTGAGCTTGGCGATATGATCGAAGCTGGGGCCGTGGCCTTCTCCGATGACGGCCATTACGACCAGAAGGCCAAAGTCCTCCTGAATGCCTTTGACTATCTGCATACGTTTGACAAGGTCATTGTCAACCACGACGAAGAGACGTCGCTCGTCGAAGACGGCGTCATGAACGAAGGCCATCGCAGTGCAATGCTCGGCCTCAAAGGGCGTCCGACGGTCGCGGAGGATATCGCCGTAGCCCGCGACATCATGCTGGCCGAGTACGCTGGTTCCCGCGTCCATGTGGCCCATATCAGCTCGGCCCGCGCCGTGGACATCGTACGACAGGCCAAGAAACGCGGCGTGCGCGTCACCTGCGAAGTCACGCCGCAGCATCTGACCATGACCGACGAATGCGTCAACCTGTTTGACACGTCAACGAAAATCAATCCGCCGCTGCGCGCTCAGAAAGACTGCGAGGCACTGCTCGAAGGCTTGAAAGACGGCACCATTGACGCGATTGTCACCGACCATTCCCCGCATGCGCAGGAGGACAAGGACCGCGAGTACATCTATGCACCGAGCGGTTTCCCAGGCCTTGAGACGTCGCTGGGCATTATGCTGACGGATCTATATCATCAGGGAAAACTTGACCTTACGACCATCGTTTCCAAGATGACCTGTGAGCCGGCTAAGGTATTCGGCATGGATGCTGGTACGCTGGCAGTTGGCAAGAACGCCGACATCACGGTCATCGATCCCGAGCTTACCTGGACGGTTGACGAAAAGAAATTCTACACGAAGGGCAGCCATAGTCCGTTCATCGGCCGCGAGCTCAAAGGCAAAGCGGTACTGACGGTCGTTGCTGGCAAGATTGTCATGCAGGATGGCGAAGTTCTTTAAATATATGAGGTGATTTCATGAAAGGTAAATTGATCCTGGAGGACGGTACCGTTTTCCACGGCAAACTTTTGAATAACATCAAGGCAACCGGTGAGGTTGTTTTCAATACTGGCATGACGGGCTATCAGGAAAGCCTGACCGACCCATCCTACTGCCGTCAGATCCTGACGCTCACGTACCCGATGGTCGGCAACTACGGTATCGCGGACCTTTTCATGCAGTCGCGTAAATCTTTTGTCAACGGCTTCGTCATCGGCGAGCTTTGCGAGATGGGCAGCAACTGGCACTATGAGACGAGCCTTGCAGACTTCTTGACGAAGCAGGGCGTTCCGTGCCTCTACGACGTGGACACCCGCGCCGTAACCCGCAAGATCCGCTCGGCCGGCACCATGAAGGGCATCATCGTGTCCGAGGACGCCGCCCAGACCGAGATCGATGAGCTCTTCGCCGTGCCCATCAAGAAGGATGTGGTCATGGAAGTCACGACGCCTGAGGCATACACCATGGAGGCCGAGGCCGCTGATGCACCGCATGTCGTCGCCATGGACTTTGGCGTCAAGCAGAATATCTTAAAATCGCTGCACGACCTTGGCTGCAAGCTCACGGTGGTGCCGGCCCATACGACAGCAGAAGAAGTCCTGGCTTTGCAGCCGGACGGCATTTTCCTCTCGAATGGCCCTGGCGACCCGGCTGACGTTCCGGAAATCGTCGCCGAAATCAAAAAGCTCATCGGCAAGAAACCGATTTTTGGCATCTGCCTTGGCCATCAGCTGCTCGCGCGTTCCTTGGGCGCAAAGACCTATAAGCTCAAGTTCGGCCACCGCGGCTGCAACCAGCCCGTAAAGAACCTCTTGACGGGCCGCGTGCAGATTTCCTCCCAGAACCACGGCTATGCCGTCGACGAGGAATCGCTCAAGGATCTGCCGCTTGAAGTCACGCATATCAATGTCAACGACGGCACGGTCGAGGGCATGCGCCACAAAGACCTGCCGATTTTCTCGGTACAGTACCACCCGGAGGCATCGCCGGGACCGGATGACAATATGTATCTTTTCGATCAGTTTTGGACGATGCTCAAGGGGGAATAAACTGTGCCAAAGAAAGAAAATCTCAAAAAAGTCATGGTCGTCGGCTCGGGGCCGATCATCATCGGCCAGGCAGCAGAATTCGACTACGCCGGCTCGCAGGCCTGCCGTTCGCTCAAAGAAGAGGGACTGGAGGTCGTTCTGGTAAACTCGAACCCGGCTACCATCATGACGGACTCGCATATTGCTGACCGTGTCTACATCGAGCCATTGACGCCAGAATTCCTCGAGGAAATCATCTCGAAGGAGCGCCCGGATGGCTTACTCGCCACGCTGGGCGGCCAGGCTGGCCTGAACCTTGCGGTGCAGCTGGCTGAGCGCGGGGTACTCGAAAAGTACGGCGTCGAGCTTCTCGGTACGCCGCTTGAGGCTATCGAAAAGGCCGAGGACCGCGAAATGTTCAAAGAGACGATGCAGAAACTCGGCGAGCCGATTCCTGAGTCCACCATTGTCGAGGATGTGCCGTCGGCAGTCGAATTCGCCAACGAGATCGGCTACCCGGTCATCGTGCGCCCGGCCTATACGATGGGCGGCACGGGCGGCGGTATCGCGGAGAACGAAGAAGAGCTCATCGATATCGTCATCAAGGGTCTCAACTACTCGATGATTGGCCAGGTCCTCATCGAGCGCAGCGTGGCCGGCTGGAAGGAAATCGAGTACGAAGTCATGCGCGACGGCAATGACAACTGCATCACCGTCTGCAACATGGAAAACTTCGACCCGGTCGGCGTCCATACGGGCGACTCCATTGTCGTGGCACCGTCCCAGACGCTGACGGACCACGAATATCAGATGCTCCGCAGTGCTTCCTTGCGCATTATCCGCGAGCTCGGCATCGAAGGCGGCTGCAACGCGCAGTATGCCCTAGACCCGAACAGCAACAAATACTACGTCATCGAGGTAAACCCCCGCGTCAGCCGTTCGTCGGCACTGGCTTCGAAGGCGACGGGCTATCCGATTGCCAAGGTTTCGGCCAAGATTGCCATCGGCTATACGCTGGACGAAATCACCAATGCGGTCACGCAGAAGACGAAAGCCTGCTTCGAGCCGGCCCTTGACTACTGCGTCGTCAAATTCCCGCGCTGGCCGTTTGATAAGTTCGTCTATGCAGACCGCACGCTGGGCACGCAGATGAAGGCAACGGGCGAGGTCATGAGCATCGACCGCCACTTCGAAGGTGCCATCTTGAAGGCCGTGCGCTCCCTGGAGATCGGCGTGCACCGCCTGCATATGGATAAGATGGATGCCTGGGATGACGAGCGCGTCAAGAAGAACCTCGCGCGCATCAACGACGAGCGCATCTTCGTTATTGCCGAGGCACTGCGCCGCGGCATCGCCACCGTCGATGAAATCCATGCCATCACGAAAGTTGACAAATGGTTCATCCATAAAATCAAGAACATCACCGACGTCGAGACGACGCTTACGAGCGAGCCTCTGACGCCGAAACACATGCTGGCGGCCAAGAATGTGGGCCTTGCCGATGTCTCCATTGCCGAGATCACGGGCAAATCCGTCGACGAGATCCGCACGACGCGCAAGAGCATGGGCATCCTGCCGGCCTACAAGATGGTCGACACCTGCGCCGCTGAGTTCGAGGCCGCTACGCCGTACTACTACTCGACGTTCCGTGCTGAGCAGGATGAGGTACAGACGTCGAACGCCCGCAAGGTCATCGTGCTTGGCTCGGGTCCGATCCGCATCGGTCAGGGCGTCGAATTCGACTACTGCTCGGTTCACTCGGTCTGGGCACTGCGGGAGATGGGCATCGAGGCCATCATCATCAACAACAACCCCGAGACGGTATCGACGGACTTCGATATCTCCGACCGCCTGTACTTCGAACCGCTGACCACCGAAGATGTACTTAACATCATCGACAAGGAAAAACCAGAAGGCGTCATCGTCCAGTTTGGCGGCCAGACGGCCATCAACCTGGCGGCTTCCCTGCAGAAGGCTGGCGTCAAGGTATTCGGTACGTCGGTTGACGATATCGACCGAGCCGAGGACCGCGAGCGCTTTGACGAAGTTCTCACCCAGACCCAGATTCCGCGACCCCAGGGCATCAGCGTCACGAACCTTGAAGATGCCATCACGGGTGCCGCCAATATCGGCTATCCGGTCATGGTCCGCCCGTCTTATGTCCTCGGCGGCCGCGCCATGGAAATCGTCTACAACGAAGACGAGCTGCGCGACTACATGAGCCGTGCCGTAAAGGTCACGCCGGATCATCCGGTTCTCGTCGACCGCTACATGCAGGGCACCGAGGTCGAGGTCGACGGAATCTCCGATGGCGTCGATGTCGTCATCCCGGGCATCATGGAGCACGTCGAGCGCGCCGGTGTCCACTCGGGCGACTCCATTGCCGTCTATCCGCCCCAGACGCTGCCGTCGAAGGTCATCTACACGATTATCGACTATACGAAACGGCTGGCAGTTGCCCTACATGTCAAGGGCCTCCTAAACATCCAGTTCGTCGTCGCCGATGGCGAGGTCTACATCATCGAGGTCAACCCGCGCTCCTCGCGTACGGTACCGTTCCTCTCGAAGGTCACGGATGTCAAGATGGTCAATCTGGCCACGCGCATCGCAATGGGGAGCACGCTCAAAGAACTTGGCTACAAGTCCGGTCTCGTACCGCCGAAACCGTATGTCGCTGTCAAGGCACCGGTCTTCTCCTTTGCCAAGATGACCGATGTCGATATCGCCCTCGGACCAGAGATGAAATCGACGGGCGAGGTCATGGGTATCGATTACCATTATGCCCGCGCCCTCTACAAGGCTATCATCGGCTCGGGCACGCATGTGCCGACGAAGGGCTGCGTGCTCTTCACCGTAGCTGATAAAGATAAAGAAGAGATGAAACAGCTGGCCAAGGCGTTCTCGGAGCTTGACTTCCAGATTGCCGCTACCGAAGGCACGGCCAAGACCATCCAGTCCATGGGTATCGATGTCGAAGTCGTCGGCAAAGTCCACGAGCGCAGCACCGATATCATCGAACGCATCAAGAGCGGCAAGATCAACATGGTCATTAACACGCTGACTCAGGGCAAGCACTCCGTAAAGGATGGCTTCAAGATTCGCCGCGCAACAGTCGAGCATGACATTGCCTGCCTGACCTCGCTCGATACGGCCTGGGAAGTCTTGCGCGTGCTCTCCTTCATGCGGGAGCGCCGCCTCGTTTACAGCCTGGCCATTCAGGATTATGTCGGTGGTGGTGATGGACTTGCCTAAGGAAAAAGTAACGGTTGACGCCAATATCGTAAGCCAGCAGGAGCTTTACGACCAGGTATTCCAACTGGTGGTAAAGGCCCCTGAGGTGGCTGCGCTTGCCGAGGCTGGCCAGTTTGTACAGCTGCGCATCTTGAACAGCAACTGTCTGCTGCGCCGCCCGGTCGGCATTGCCGCTGCCGATAAGGAAAAGGGCACCGTGGCCTTTATCTACCGCGTGGTGGGCAAGGGCACGAAGGCCATATCGGAGCTAAAAGCCGGCGATACCATAAATGTTCTTGGACCTCTTGGTCATGGCTTTGATACTGCAGCGAAAAAACCACTGATTGTGGGTGGTGGCATGGGACTTTCCCCAGTGCTCTTTTATGCAGCTACCATGCAGGGCAAAGCCGATGTGCTTATGGGCGGCAAGACCTGCGGGGAACTCTTCTGGCAGGAGCTGTTTGCCGGCAAGGTGCAGGATATCTTTTGCACCACCGATGATGGCAGCCTTGGCACGAAGGGCTTTACCACGACGCTTTTGCCCGAGCTTTTGGCAAAGAAGGACTATGACATTGTGGTCGCCTGCGGCCCTGAGATCATGATGAAGGGCATCGCTAAGATCGCCAAGGAACACGGCGTGCGCTGCCAGGTATCGCTGGAAAAACGCATGGGCTGCGGGCTGGGGGCCTGCCTGTCCTGCTCCATCGATACCACGGACGGCAAGCGCAAGAAGGTCTGCAAGGACGGCCCGGTATTTGAGGCAGGGGAGGTGTTCGCATGAGCCAGCAGCTACAGGAAAGAGACCAGCGGCTCCATACGAATCTTGCTGGCCTTGCCATGAATACGCCGGTCCTTACGGCCTCGGGTACTTTCGGCTTTGGCGAGGAGTTTGCCGACTTTGTCGACCTCTCGCGCCTGGGCGGCGTCATGGTCAAGGGCACGACGCTGAAGCCTCGCCGCGGCAACGATGGCGTGCGCATCACCGAGTCGCCGATGGGCATGATGAACTGCATCGGCCTGGAAAATCCCGGTGTTGAGGTATTCTTAAAAGATACGCTGCCGCGTATCGGCCAGTATGGCATGAACGTCATCGTCAACATCTCGGGCAGCACCGTCGAGGAATACGGCGTACTGGCTGAGATGCTCGATGTTGAAGGCGTCGCCGCCATTGAGCTCAACGTCTCGTGCCCCAATGTCAAGGAAGGCGGCATCGTCTTCGGCACGGACCCGAAAGCGGCGGCCGCCGTGGTACGCGAGGCCAAGAAACATACAAAGAAACCGGTCATCCTGAAGCTTTCGCCCAATGTCACGGATATCGTGACGATGGCCAAAGCCTGCGAGGATGCCGGTGCGGATATCCTGTCGCTCATCAATACGCTCATGGGCATGGAGATCGACATCCATACCCAGCGGCCGACCCTTGGCAATATCACGGGCGGCCTTTCTGGCCCCTGCATCAAGCCGGTCGCTGTGCGCATGGTCTGGCAGGTCGCGCAAGCCGTAAAAGTGCCTATCATCGGCATGGGCGGCATTTCCTGCGAGGAAGATGCCGTGGAATTCTTCCTCGCAGGTGCCAGCGCGGTAGCTGTCGGTACGGCAAACTTTGCCGACCCGGCCGTGACTATGAAGATTTGCGATGGACTCAACGATTATTTGGCCAAACGCAATCTTGGGAGCATCCAGGATATCGTTGGCAAGGTCCAGATTGGATAAATTAGCGAAAAACGAAAGGAGCACGTTGTGGCAGATAAACGTTTGATTGCAGCGCTTGATTTCCATACGCTGGAGGATGTCAAAAAGCTCGTCAATACGCTCGGAGATAGCGTATCCTATTATAAAGTCGGCATGGAGCTTTTCTACAGCGTCGGCGGCGACGTCGTAAAATGGCTCAGGGCCCAGGGAAAAGATGTATTTTTGGACCTCAAACTGCATGATATTCCCAATACGGTAGCGGGGGGGCTGTGCTCCTTGATGGATTTGGGTGCAACGATGCTCAATGTGCATGCAGGCGGCGGCTACACCATGATGAAGGTCGCCGCTGAGCGTCTGCATGCGGAAGCCGATAAACGCGGCATCCCCTGTCCGAAGCTGATTGCTGTAACAGTACTTACGAGCATCAATCAGGAAGACTGGGAAGGGCTCGGCCAGGAACTGCAGATAAAGAGCGCTGTCGTGCGCTATGCAAAACTGGCGAAAAAAGCGGGGCTTGACGGTGTCGTGGCCTCGCCGCAGGAAGCTGCGCTTATCCGCGAAACTTGCGGTCCGGATTTCCTGATCGTAACACCGGGCGTACGGCCCGAGGGCGCAAGCGTCGATGACCAGAGCCGCATCGCAACGCCGGCTAAGGCTTTGCAAAATGGTGCCAGCCATCTCGTTATCGGCCGCCCAATCCGCGCCGCGAAAGATCCCCAGGCTGCAGCCGAGGCCATCCTCAAAGAAATGGAGAGTGTAAGATAAATGACAGAAGCAGAAGTTAAAGAATTGCTCGTAGAGAGCCATGCCATCATGGACGGACATTTCGTCCTGACCTCGGGCCTGCACAGCCCGCACTATGTAGAGAAATTCAACGTACTCCAGAAACCGGAGTACACGGAAAAACTCTGCAAGGCCATGGCCGAAAAATTCAAGGATGCCAACATTGAAACCGTCGTCGGCCCGATGACGGGCGGCATCCTGCTTGCTCACGAGACAGGCAAGGCTTTGGGCA
This sequence comes from Pseudoselenomonas caprae, assembly GCF_008271345.1. Classification (NCBI taxonomy): domain Bacteria; kingdom Bacillati; phylum Bacillota; class Negativicutes; order Selenomonadales; family Selenomonadaceae; genus Pseudoselenomonas; species Pseudoselenomonas caprae. The sequence goes on along the minus strand of NZ_VTOZ01000007.1, from coordinate 12,674 downwards.
CGCGGGCAATCTTTACCGAGCGCGTCGATGGCAAGATGACCTTCCGCCGCGGCTTTTCCCTGCATGAAGGCGAACGCTGCCTGATCGTCGAAGACATCGTAACGACCGGCGGCTCCATCAAAGAAGTCATCGAAGTGGTCAAAGCCCACGGCGGCATCCCCGTAGCGGTCAGCATGCTCGTCGACCGCAGCGGCGGCAAAGCAAACTTCGGCGACGTTCCCTGCGAAGCACTTCTCCACATGAACGTCGAGACCTACAAACCCGAAGAATGCCCGCTCTGCAAACAGGGCCTCCCGATGACTAAGCGCGGGAGTACGGGAAAATAAGGATATTTCTTTGGATATTTTTAGTCTTCGTAGCAGCAAATAAAAAAATCCCCAGCGCACGCGGATATGTGTGCTGGGGAAAAGAAAAAGCCTTAGGTAGCGACCCTAAGGCTTTTTCTTATTGGACGTGACACTCTATTGGCAGTATCACAAACCTCTTAGCTGGATTTATTATATCATGGTATTGCATTTCCTTCAAGCAATATCATATAATAGATCATGCTGCGCACCTCATACCTGCAGAAGGAAGGAGGTGGCTTCTATTGGTAGAATATATTACAAACCTCTTTTTGTCTGTCGTAGCAGGTGTACTTAGCTACTACATTTGCAAGTGGCTGGATAGACATTGACGCAGCAACAGCACAAATGCTTAGGATCGCAACCTGAGCGCAGGCCCGGCCGTATGGTCGGGCTTATTTTTTACGGATTGCACCGCTTGCATGGGACATAGCCTGCGGCGATAGCGTCATCCCGGTTGCTGAACTCGACGAACCTTTCCGGATGCTTTATTGTGGAACAACTGGAGTAGTGGAACTTCATCGACTTCGGGTTGCCAAGGTAGTCTGATGCCAGGGCGGGGGTAGCTATTGATACGCAGATAGAAGCCAGCGTGGCTAATGCTATTTTTTTGAACATGAGAGGTACTCCTTTGGGAAAAGTCTTGGGACGTGACTCTAAGGCTGATTTTTATAGGATGTGCGTTGCTGAGCGGTTTATTCAATAGTAGTGCCGCGAAAGGTCGATAAGGCCCGTTTTCAGCAGGTGCAGGAATTCTGGCTGGGAGATGTGCTCAGCGGTTACGGAAAAGAGCATGCCGTTTACCGACCAGTGGGCTGCATAGCCATCCTGCTCTGCTTTGGATAGGGCGGGGACTTTAGCGATGGCAGTTTCGATGCCATCGATGTTTTGTTTTTCCCATTTGACGCCGTAGATGCCGCTGATGTCAGCGGTTTTCTGCGTGGCAGCTTTGGCACTGCGGATGGCGAGCTTGGTCTGCGGATTCGTGCTTGACGTATACCGGATATCGGCAAGGTCTTTGTGGTAGATGAACACGCTGCTCGTGTAGTAGCCGGAGATTTCTGGCAGGTAGAGCGGCGTAAAGTCGGCTGCCTTGCCTGCGGCAAGGACGTTATCGTATTCGATCATGGGATTTGGCAGGCCGACGGATGCAGCTGCGGCCGAACCGCTGCCCGTCGTTCCGAGCAGTAAGGCACCAGTCGTCAGGCAGACGGCTGCTGGTCTGGCAAAATACGCAATCCAGTTTTCTTTCACAGTAATCACTCCTGTATAAAAATAAGATGGATAATCGCTATCCCTGCAAAGCTGATGTTCCTTCTTTCGGTACTAAGGATAGCACACCGCGATATGGATTTCAACGCGAAAAGTTTTGCTTACGCATGCGCTGCTTATAACGACTATGGTATAATAGGGAAAGAGGACATTTGAAATAGACGAGTTTGTTTTTATTCATGGAGGAATAAATCATGCGGATTTTGAATGATTCTACTGCCAGCCTGACTGGCAGTATCGCGAAGGCGTCCTATACGGCTGTGGCGAAGAAACCATCGCTAGCGAAAGATAAAGTAGCGCTGGATACGGCAGAGATTTCGGATGAGGCGCGGGTCATGCAGGAAAAGCGGCAATTGGCAGAGCCGGCTGACTTACAAGATTGGAGCGATGTAATCGATCGCGGCAATGGCAAGTTCACGGCACGTTTTCACAGCGCTGCCGAGATTGCAGGCATCGTAAAGCGCGGCTATCTTATGGTGAAGGGACAGCGCGTGACGCTTGACAAGCAGCAGCAAAAGGAGCTGCTCGCCGCAGGCAGGCAAATGGAAAAAGACCGGCAAAATGTCATGAACCAGTTCATGCTGGAAGAGCAGCTTGCAAGTGCCCGCCAGTCCGCCGATAGCTGGAAGAAGGCGGCGCAGCAGCAGTCCCGTGTGATGCAGACGGCGATGCGCATCATGCATGGCCGTCATGTTTCGGGGGCCGATGAAAAGGAACTGGCCGAGGCAGCGCCGGAGCTTTATAGTATGGCCAAATCGGCCGGGACACTCGAAAAGCTCAAAGAAGACCGTGAGCAGCGCGAACGCGACCGCAAGCTGTCAGAAGCCAATGAGCGCCAGCGCGCGGAGGAAAACGAACCCAGGGACTATTCCACCAAGCCGCTCAGTGCGTATCCAACCTATGCGACAGAGCTGACGATCGACTTTAGTGGCGATGTGCCGCAGGCCGGGGCAGCTGGCGAAGTGACTATCCCGCCAGCAGAGGCATAAGAAGCGAGGCGAAAGGACCGAGAATGACTGAAGAAAACGAATGGGACAATATCCTGCATATCCGCACGACCGGCAGGGACGATAGCATAGCCGATTTGACGCGCTATCCTTATGAGCCCACCGATTACTGCGTATTGGAGCGGCTCGCTGGCAGCGGCTATTTTTCCAAACGCAATACGCTTTTGGACTATGGCTGCGGCAAGGGACGCGTGGATTTTTTTCTGGCCTATCAGACCAAGTGCCGCTCCATTGGCATCGAGTACAACGAACGCCTCTACGCGCGGGCGGTGCAGAACAAGGCCAATGCCGTAGCGGGCGGCAGGGTGAGCCTGACGCTTGTCGATGCCACGGAATACGCTGTGCCCGCAGCTGTTGACCGCGTGTTTTTCTTCAATCCGTTCTCTGTGGAAATCCTGCGCATCGTTATGGATCATCTGCAGGCGTCTTATCAGCAAACGCCGCGGGAAATGCTGCTGTTTTTCTATTATCCTTCCGTTTTTTACCGCCAGTATCTGGCAGCCGAGAGCAGGCTGTCCCTGCTGGCGGAGATTTTCTGCGGGGATTTGTTCAAGGAATCGGATGGGCGCGAGGAAGTGCTTGTCTATCAGTTTTCCTGCCCGAATGATAGTTTTTGACGAAAGCAAATGGAGGAGAGCCAATGAATGAGAACATCGTAAAACGCAACGAACTGCTCGCGCAGACGGTAATCAAAGGGCTGCAGTCGCGCAACATGGAAGGCTTTTATGCCGCGAGCAAAGAAGAAGCGCTGAAAATTGCCCTGGAGCTTATTCCTGCGGGCAGCACCGTCACGATGGGCGGCGGCATGAGCGTGCATGAAATCGGCCTGCCAGCGGCTCTGGAGGCGGGAAACTACAACTTTATCGACCGCGATAAATTCGAGGACCGGCGGCAGGCGATGCTGCTGGCCTATGATGCCGATGTTTTCCTCACGAGCACCAATGCGATGACCAAAGATGGCGTGCTCGTCAATATCGATGGCAATGCCAACCGCGTATCGGCCATCGCCCAAGGCCCGAAGAAAGTTCTCTTCATCGTCGGCCTCAACAAGGTCTGCGGCGACCTCGACGGGGCGATGAAGCGTGCCCGCAACGTGGCAGCGCCCATCAATGCCCAGCGCTTTGGCCTCGATACGCCCTGTGCCAAGACCGGCGCTTGCTTTGACTGCAAGAGCCCGGACACCATCTGCTGCCAGTTCCTCATAACGCGCTATTCGCTGCACAAGGGCCGCATACAGGTTATCCTCGTCAACGACGATCTCGGCTTTTGATAGCGAATGAATGACCAAGGGCAATCGCCAGCCGTATGACGATTGCCCTTTTTCTGTCAAGGAAAAGTAGTCCTCGCGGGCGTTTCGTGGTATAATATTTGTTTGTAGACTCCTAGGAAAGCGGGTGTGTGAGTTGAAGGATGAGACAATCGAGAAGGTCGACGCTGAGATTGACGGCTGGCAGTATATGCAGGCTTTGCCGGAGCACTGGCATGGTTTTACGCTTGACCGGTCAAAATCGATTGACAAAGACAGCTACGATCTTTACCGTTATGTCAATGAAGAATTGCATAAAAGCGCCATCGTTTATTTTCATGAGGAAACCCACGAGTACAAGGTGCGCCTCAAGATTGGTCTCATTGAGTTCTGCCGCATCGAGTTCATCACGGCCAAGCTCGCAGACTTCGAGCAGCTGTTGGTCAAGCAGTTCGAGCAGATGCTCATGGATATGATGGAGTTCAATCCTGCCGCGCTTAGTTCGATTGTCCGCGATAAGAAAATCATGGAATGGGAAAACGGTGCCAAGCTGCCTGAGACATTGGAAGGATTTACGCTCTTTATCCGGCCGGCGCAGCCAGTCAAGATCAACAATGGCTCGTATATCGTCATCGATTATGTCGACTTTGCGCTGGAGAGCAGCTTTACGGTTTACTATAATATTTATCGCGATGAGTTCTTTGCCGAAGCCCGCATCTGGAATATTCCCGACGTCAACTACGACTTTGACTCCAATGAGCTGCCCGAGCTCGAGGAAAAACTCCATCAGCATATGCTGCCGCGTCTGCGTGAGGTGCGTGCGCGCGCGCAGAAAGAGGCAGCTGACCATGCGGCTAAGGCACAGAAAGAGGAGGGAGAACCGCCCGTATGATTATCATTGATAAAGCCATCTTGCATATTCTCGATTTCAATTCCGGCATGACCGTCTACTCCGATGAGGAGCTTACGGTCAAGGACAGCATCGAGACATTTCTCTATAAACATATCGAAAAATCCTGGGGCAGCCAGGACGCGAAGCCAGGGACGTTTTATGATGACAGTGCGTTCCAGCAAAAGCTCAATGACTATCTGTCCGGCGAGATGAGCTTCGTGCCTTTTTCCAAGGAAATCACGCATACGCTGGAGGAGGCCTTCACCCATGCAGAGGAAATGGCCTCGGCCGATGTGATTGTCGCTGACGTGCGCATCGACGACCAGCGGCAGATCGTCGTCTTCAAGTCGAACAGCCATATCGGCTACACGCATCAGGTCAACCAGACCGAAAACGGCATCAAGAACGAAATCATCAATCATTATTCGATCATGCCCAGTCTCACGCAGAAGATGGAGGAGTTCGCCTTCGTCAATACGGAGACCAAGGCAGTCTCGGTCTGTGCGAAAAAGTATACGATCGATGGCAACAGCATTCAGGTCTTTCCCGAAATCCTGCTCGAATGCAGCCTGACACCTTCGCCGAAGGAAGCCATCAAGAATCTCAGCAAGACGGCAGCTAAAGTCGCCGAGGCTTACGGGCAGGACAAGGTCGCCACCGAAGCGGCCGTCAAGAGCTATGTGGCCGAGAACATGCAGGAAAGCGATGAGCTCGACCTGGTCGAAGCCGGCAAGGAAATCTTCAAGGAGAATCCTTCGATGCAGGCGGACTTCGATACGGCCATAAAGGACGCAGGCTTTACCGAGCCCGTCAAGATGGATCAGGAAGCCACGCTCAAGAAGATGTGCAAGCATAAGCTCAAGACCGATACGGGCATCGAGCTGACCATCCCGACGGATTACTTCGATAATACCGAGTTCGTCGAGTTCAACAACAACGACGACGGGACACTGTCGATTACGCTCAAGCATATCTCGAACATCATCAACCGCGGATAAGGAGCGATTATGCAGGTAAATGGCGATTTAGCAAATATAAAAACCTACATATTGGATAAACTCAAGGCTATCTATGAGCTCTCCGTGCCCATCGGGCAGCTTTCGACCAAGGAGCTCAATGAGCACATGCTCGAGATTACCGACATCCTCGAGCGCGAGGTCGCTGTCTATATCAACCGGCAGGGCAGGATCGTACAGGTGTCGCTTGGCGATGCCGATACGGTCGATTTGCCCGAGTTCCAGCGGCAGGCACGCAGCGACCGCCGGCTTTCCGGTATCCGCTGCATCCATACGCATCCAAGCGGCGATGTGCGGCTTAGCGAGCCGGACCTGTCCTCCCTGCGGCGGCTGCGCTTCGACTGCATGGCAGCCATCGGCCGCCACCATAAGGAAGGCGTCATCGGCTCGCTGGGATTCTTCACCGGCGAGCAGAACGACGAGGGGGTCGAGGAGCTGTCGCAGCTCGGTCCGGTCAAGGCAAAAGTGCTTGACCAGATCAACCTCAATATGCTCGTGACAGTCGTCAACAAGAAACTTGGCGCGCAGAATCTGAAGAATACCGATGCAGAAGAGGAACGTGCCATCCTCGCAGGTGTCGAGCGTCCGGGCCAGCAGCTCTGGACCATCGAGGAGTCGATGGCCGAGCTTGCCCGGCTTGCCGATACGGCTGGCGCCAAGATAGTCGGCCAGTTCACCCAGCGCAAAGAAAAGCCCGATGCGGCCTTTTTCCTCGGCAAGGGCAAGGTCTCCGAGATTGCGATGGAGATCCAGAACACCAATGCCAACCTCCTGATCCTGGATGACGAGCTCACGCCGTCCCAGCAGCACAACCTCGAGCAGACCCTGGGCATCAAGGTCATCGACCGCACGGCGCTGATTTTGGATATCTTTGCCCAGCGCGCCCGTTCGCGCGAAGGCAAGCTGCAGGTCGAGCTTGCGCAGCTGAGGTACAATCTGCCGCGCCTTGGCGGCCAGGGACTCGTGCTCTCGCGTCTGGGCGGCGGCATCGGCACCCGCGGCCCCGGCGAGACAAAGCTTGAGGTGGATCGCCGCCGGATCTATGCCAAGATCCACGACATCGAAAAGCAGATCGAGGGGCTCAAGAAAAGCCGCCATCTCCATCGCGCCCGCCGCAAGGAATCGCGGATTCCGCTCGTCGCGCTTGTCGGCTACACCAATGCGGGCAAATCGACGCTGCTGAACAAGCTCACGGGCTCGGAGGTCTTTGCTGAGGACAAGCTGTTTGCAACGCTTGACCCGACGACGCGTCATCTCGTACTGCCCGAAAAACAGGAAATCCTGCTGACCGATACCGTAGGCTTTATCCAGAAACTGCCGCATACGCTCGTCACGGCCTTCCGCGCGACGCTCGAAGAGGTGCAGGAGGCTGATATGCTGCTGCATGTCGTCGATTGCAGCAATGTGAATTTCGAGCAGCAAATCGCTGCAGTTATCGAAGTGCTGAAAGAGCTTGGCGCCGAGACGAAGCCGACGCTTTATGTGTTCAATAAGGCCGACCGCATCGATAACGACAATCTGCGCCAGCAGATGCTGCATGACCGCGAGGGCATCTGCATCTCTGCGCGCACAGGCGAGAATCTTGCGGCCCTGCAGGCTAAAATCGAAGGCTTTTTCCAGGAAAACCAGATCAAGCTGACCCTCCTGATTCCCTACGATAAAGGCGGCATGATTACGGAGCTGCATGCGCTTAACGCCGTACGTTCCACCGAATACGTCGAGCAGGGGACGCTGGTCGAAGTCAGCCTGCCCGTTTCCGAGAAAGATAAATATCTACCATATAGTAAGGAGTAATTTTCGTGTCATTTTCCCAGAAGATACTTGACCTCAAGAAAGAGGTACTAAAAGAGACCCAGCCGCTTTTCGCTCATGTCGATGAAGTAGCTGAGGCCAACACACTGAAGGTACTTGATGCCATGCGTGAATGCAAGGTATCCGATGCACATTTCAACACGACGTCGGGGTATGCCTATGATGATATCGGCCGCGGCAAGCTCGAGGAGCTCTACGCGCACATCTTCGGCGCTGGGCGCGCGCTCGTACGCACGCAGTTCGTCTCGGGCACGCATGCGCTCGCGACAGTGCTGTTTGGCATCCTGCGTCCTGGCGATGAGCTCGTATCGCTTACGGGCAAGCCCTACGATACGATGCAGACTGTCATCGGCTACGACAATCCAAGCCCCGGCTCCCTCAAGGAATTCGGTGTGCTCTACAACGAACTGCCGATGATTGACGGCAAGGTCGATATGGCAGGCATCAAGAACGTCATCACCGACAAGACAAAGATGGTGGAGATCCAGCGTTCGCGCGGCTACAGCATGCGCAATCCGCTCTCGATCGAAGACATCCGCGCCATCACGGCCGAAGTCCATCGCATCAAACCCGACTGCATCTGCTTTGTCGATAACTGCTATGGGGAATTCGTCGACACGCTCGAACCAACCCAGGTCGGCGCTGACATCATGGCTGGCTCCCTGATCAAGAACCCGGGCGGCGGCATCGCACCGACGGGTGGCTATATCGCCGGCAAGGACAAGCTCGTGGAGCTGGCCTCCTACCGCTTGACCGCACCGGGCATGGGGGATGAGCTGGGCGCAAGCCTTGCCAATAACCGCCTGCTGTTCCAGGGCCTGTTCCTGGCACCCCATGTCGTTGCCCAGGCCATCAAGGGCGCACTCTTTGCCGCTGGCATGTTTGCCAAGCTCGGCTATAAGACGCTGCCACTTCCAACCGATGTCCGCGGCGATATCATCCAGGCCATCGAGCTTGGCTCGGCGGAAAAACTCATCGCCTTCTGCGGCGGCATCCAGAAGTATTCGCCGGTCGATTCCTACGCAGCGCCCGAGCCGTGGGATATGCCTGGCTACGCCGACCAGATCATCATGGCCGCTGGCACCTTCGTCCAGGGCGCCTCGATTGAATTCAGCGCCGACGGCCCGATGCGGGCTCCGTACAATGTCTATCTGCAGGGCGGCCTGACCTTTGAACACGCTGTAATCGGCGTAATGGGCGCTGCGCAGGCCGTGCTCGATGTTGACAAGTCAAATTGACCGGTCAAATGACAAGTCGATTTGACTTGTCAAAAAAATCCCCACCAACTGAGATTGGTGGGGATTTTTACATATTGCAAGGGCTGTAGTTTACATCTGACGGTAAACGCCGATGACTTTGCCGAGGACATTGACGTCTTTCTCATAGAACGGTTTCATCGTATCGTTTTCGGGCTGCAGGCGGAAGCAGTCTTTTTCGCGATAGATGCGTTTTACCGTAGCGCCTTCTTTATCGACGAGGGCAACGACGATATCGCCGTCGTTGGCAGAATCCTGCTGGCGGACCATGACGAAGTCGCCGTCGTAGATGCCGGCGTTGATCATGCTCTCGCCCGATACTTTGAGCATGAAGGTCTTGTCAGCCGTACCAAGGAGATTCTGCGGGAACGAATAGACATCCTGCACATTATCTTCTGCGAAGATCGGCATGCCAGCCGTGACCGTGCCTACAAGTGGAACGGCGACGTTCTTGCCCCAGGGCTTCTCATCCAGGATGTCGATGGCACGCGGCTTGGTCGGATCGCGCTTGATCATGCCGTTTTCCTCCAGGCGGGAGAGGTAGCCATGCACCGTCGAGCTGGACTTGAGGCCTACGGCCTTGCCGATCTCTCGGACCGAAGGCGGGTAGCCCTTTTCGAGCAGGAACGACTTGATGTATTGGAAGATTTCTTTCTGGCGCTCACTGGAAGTCTGCGTCTTACGCATAATTATTGCCTCCTAACAACGAAACTAACTATTCTTATGTTCTATTGTACCATATATATGTTCGCTATGGAACTGATTTTCGCAAAATTTTTCATTTTTTACGGGAAGATGGTATAATCAAGATATGACTTACAATCGATTGCTAGAAATGGGGGAGTTCCATGGGCTTCATTTCCTTTGCCCAAACGAAAAAAATAACTGCCGTTGTTGCCGGCAGTATGATGGCCGCTGCTGTTTATACACCAAGCATTTCGCTGGCGGCACCGATTCCCTTGCGTGGCATCGTCGAGGGTTTCTATGGTACACCGTGGCAGCAGGCTGACCGTCTGGATATGCTCGCCTTCTGTGGCCAGCATTCCCTCAACGCCTATATCTATGCGCCCAAGGATGATACGTATCATCGGGCCAAGTGGCGGGAGCCCTATCCAGAGGCCAAGATGCAGGAACTGGCCGAGCTGATAAAGGCCGCTAAGGCACAGGATGTCCGCTTCATATTTGCCGTGTCGCCAGGGCTGGATATCCATTTTTATGGCCTCAAGGGCTATCAGGACCGTCTGGCTATGGAGCGCAAACTGCAAGCCATGTATGATCTGGGCGTGCGGGATTTCGCTATTTTCTTCGATGATATCAAGGACAAGGATGGCCAAGGACAGGCGGAGTTCCTGAACTGGCTGTCCGAGCATTTTGTTGCGGCCCATAGCGACGTCCAGCCGCTGCTGACGGTACCGACGGAGTATTTCTACGGCGATATGCAGACAGATGGCGCGAAGAAGCCCTATACGCAGGCCTTCTCGCAAACTTTGCGGCCCGAGATCCTCGTGCTCTACACAGGCGATGGCGTGGTGCCCGACGGGCTGAGTGATGCACAGCTGCAGCAGGCCAATGATCTGTATGGCCGCTCGCTGGGTGTCTGGTGGAACTACCCGGTCACCGACTACATGGAAAACAAACTGGCCTTGGGGCCGATGGAGAAACTGCCTGGCAAGACGGCACTGCCAGCCATCTTCTTCAATCCGATGAAATATGAGCAGCTTTCCAAGATCGCTCTGGCGACTGGCGCCGACTATGCGCAGCAGCCGCAGATCTATGATGCTCAGGCGGCTTGGGAAAAGGCTATTGCGCAGCAGTACGGTAAGCTGGCACCTGCTATGACAGCTGTGGCCGACGAGTCCCAGCATCTGGAGAACAACTGGGCCAAGATCGGGCCTGCCGATGGACGGAAGCTGCGGCAAGCCATCGATGCGTATTGGCAGAGCGGCCGCGCCGAAGATGCACAGACGGTCAGGGAAAAGCTGGCGCGCCTCCGCAAGGCGGCAGACACCTTGCAGCTTTCGCTGCCGGAGAGAACGCTGGCAGAATGCCGTCCCCAGCTTGAGCAGCTGATCCGCATCGTCGACGCAGATCTGACAGGGATGCGCTTGCGCGAGCAGCCAGAGGATCAGGCGCTGAAAGCGGCGTTCAACCGCCAGCGTGCGGCGGTTGCCAAGTACGACGCGCAGGCGCGCATCGCCGAGACATCCGCGCGTGCTTTCGTGGATGAACTGGCGCATTCGCTTGGTATGGACTAAGGAGGTTTATGATGAACTACCAGAACTATTTCTGCGTGGCAGCTTCTGCAATGGCAGCTGCCTATGGCTTTGCGGGGCTCATGCCAGCTGCGGAAGCAGGGATTGCTGTCCAAGGCGAGCAGGCAACGGCTGAATATTGGACGGCACGGCAGCCCGAAGGGGAGAAAGTTCTCCTTTCAGCGGAGGACATCCAAAAACTCAATGACTCTCTGCGGGCCCGCAATGATACCTTACGCGATCTGGTCGATTTCCCGGCCACGCTGACTGGTCAACAGGTCAAAAACCGCATCTTTGCCGCCATGCAGGATTATTGGCCGGGCGAAAAGCCTGAGGACTATGCAGGCAACCATATCCTTACCCCTGCGGAATGGGAATACGTCCGTCAGAACTGCAACATCGACAGTCTGTCCGAAAAAGTAGAAGTACAATACGGTGTGACTACGCAGCGCGGCGATATACGCCTGCTGCCGACCAGCGATGGCTGGTACAGTGCTCCCAACGATATCCATTACGATAACCTCCAGGGCACGGCAATCGATCCGGCCCAGTCTGTTGCGGTGCTGGCGGTCAGCCGTGACGGCAATTTCTATTTCGTCCAGTCCAAGGATTATCAAGGCTGGCTGGCGGCTGCCAACGTCGCGCTGACCGACTACAAGACATGGCTGAACTTCGTAGAGCCCAAGGATTTTGTGGTTGTCATCAGCAACAAAAAGAAAATCGCTGGCAGCGGGGGAGCGGAAGAACTTTATCAGATGGGGGCCACCATTCCCTGCATCAAAGATAGCAACGGCCGCTTAGCCCTGCAGCTTCCGTCGAGAAATGCCGCCGGCAGGCTCGAAATCGCCACTTCGCCTGTGCAGCTTGACAATACCTTGCATAAAGGATATCTGCCCTACAGCTATAACAACACCATCCGCCAAGCCTTCCGTTTCCTCGGCGATGTCTATGGCTGGGGCGGTCAGGACGAAAGCGTCGACTGTTCCTCCTTTGTCCAGAACGTCTATCGCAGCATGGGCATCCATATCCCAAGAGACGCCGATCAACAGGAGGCCGCTATGCCAGTCAACCGGCCATTTGCCGGCTTGTCAACAACCGAACGCTATAACGAAGTCAAACAGGCAAAGCCTGGGACACTTTGCTTTAAACCCGGCCATGTCATGATGGCCATCGGTCAGAACGACGCCGGCGTGCCGATGGTCATCCATTCAGCCAGCAGCTATTACGATTATAAGGTCGATGCACAGAAACACTACATCCGCCAAGTCATCGTATCAGATCTGACATATCAAAACAGTCAAGGCACCCAAACCATCGATGGCATATCCAGCATCGGCAGCATAAAATAAAAAATTTTCAGCGTGAAAAAAATGGGGCGCTCAGAGCCGTTCTGAGCGGTTTTAAAAGCATCGTGCATATAAGTGTTTATGCATCAGCAGATAAAACCGCAGGAACAAGCTCTGAGCGCCCTTATATTTTTACTCGATAATTTACTTCCGATAATTTATACTTATCGGAAGTTATGCGGCGCAATAATCAAATAAAGCCAACAAAAAGCCGTCAGCCCATTGTTATTA